>JAFTAC010000173.1 GCA_017458805.1 Victivallales bacterium
AGTATGGGCTTGTATTCCTCTGAAAGTTTTTCCGTATCAGAATCTTCCAGCGCAACGCCGCCCGCCTGGTTGACCTTGTTGACTGGCATGGGAAGGACGGTGCCGCCCTTCGCCTCCACCCTGGAATCCTCCAGCCGACGCAGGATGCGTCTCCGCAGGGAACCAAGCTCGCGGATGTCTGGCGGCGCACTTTCCAGCGCACGCAGTTCGCGTGTCGCTTCGCCAAGGCTGCCAGAACCAATGTAAAGAAGTCGCGCAGAAGCATATAGCACTTCAGCCTCCTGACGCAACTTCTGCTGCTGGCGGCTGTGGGCGGCGGTGTGAAGGTCGCGGCGAGGGGCGTTGCCGAACATCCCCTGCGTCTCCGATTCACCGCCCAGCTTGCCGCCACCCGTGGCACGTGCCTTCAAGGTGGAATCTTCATCCTCCGTGACCATTCCCTTCTGGAACTGGTCCTGCGTGCGCCGTGCGTGCGTCTCGCGTCCCTCATAGCCCTTGACGTGGTTCTCCACAAGCTCGCCCGTGGCCTGCCCTTCGCGCCCTGCCCCCGAACGCCCCGTCATCTCGTTGTCGTTTGGGCGCGTATTGCCGCTTTTGCCCTTTGCGGAGAAGGATGGCATGGGACCGTCCATCACGGCCCATCCCATCTCTGTGTCGGCGATGATGTTGTTGCCAGTGGTGTCCTGGCTCTGCGCGTCGATCTCCTCCGCCTGGTCGAGCAGCTCGCCCACCAAATCCTCCAATTCGTCTGGCAACGGCACCAGCGGTATCTCTGGAAACTCATCTGTATCAAAGGATTCCATGTTCCAGACGAAGTGGTCGGGCACATCTGGCAGCCACATCTCCACGTCTTCGATGCGTTCCTTTGTACTGCGGATGGCATCCAAGATGGCATCCTCCTTCTGGACGGCGATTTCGATGGAGGGGCTGTTCTCGCTGTCCAACGCCTGAAGCACATCCTCGTAAACTTCTCGCATCTTGGCATTTAATTCATTGCAGACGGGGAGCTCGGGGAACTGGTAGAGGTCGTTGGCAAGCTGCTCGATGGCGTCCGCCATCTCCTTCTGCTCCTTGTCCATCTCCCCCAGCTTCTCTCGCACCTCGTCGTCAAGCTTGCCACGCGCCTTCATATCCCGCGTCACCTCAACGATGTGCGCCTGCTTCTTCTCAAGCTCATCCAGCTTCTCGCCCACCTCCTTGATGACCGCCGCTGCGGCCTCAATCGTCTCCTTGGCGTTCTTCACACGCCATTGGTTGAGGATGTCAAGGGCGTTCATAAGTGCCTTCAGCACCTTCTTCTGGCAATCGATGGCCGACTGGAAATCCTTCTCCTCCAAGGCTTCCGAGGCCCCCAGTGCCATCTCGTATGCATCCGTTTCCGACAAGATGGAGTGCGCCTTGCGCAACTGTGCGCTGAACTCGTCGGCGGCGCGCTGGCTTGCCTGCGATAGGCAGGTGTTTGCAAAGGAAAGGGTTTCCTGCGCGATGCGGTCCTGGTTGTGAAGCAGTGCGCTCACGACTATCTGCTTTCCTTTCGACGCCTCCTGCGTCTCCTTCAAGTTATCGCGCTGCAGCTTAATGAGTTTTTGAAGCACGGCAAAGATGTCCGCCTTATCCTGATGCTCCTGCTCGGCTGCCATGCCCTCCGTCAGCCCCGTGAGTGCGGAGAGGATGGCGTTTTCGGCGTCCGCCGCCTTCTTCATGGCGATTCCCCTGGCAGAAGGCAATGTGCGCGGCACACTTGCCAGAAGCTCGACCGCCTCCTTCATCTCGTGGTTGACAAGATTCGCGAGGATGTCGCCCACATAGCCCAGGGCCGTTCTGTCCTCCAATAAGGAAATGGCTGTTGTGCGGATGCCGCCCTGCTCTGCCGTAACTCCCTCCAGACGCTTTGGAGGCAAGTCGCCATTGGCCGTCAGCATGTCCAGCAGCTGCCGTGTATCTTTCAGGTTAAGTCTCTGTCGCCGTATGAGCTGCGCCATGCCATCTTCCGCCTGGCGCATTGCGATTGCGCGGTTCTCACGCTTTTCCTCCACCTTGAGAAAGACGATGGTCACCATGGCGGAATAGGCCTTGTGTGCGCGAGGGTTGTTGTCGGCTGCGTAGAGGCGAAGCCGCAGGGGCTCGTCCCGCCCCAAGTCAAAGCTGCCCGTATCGACGAGGAAACGTCCGTTGAAGGCGAGCGCGGGCGTGTCTTCTGGTTGGACGTGGCGTACCTCCTCGGTGGGCCCTGCCTCGATGGGGATGCGTTCCAGCGTGACTTTTGCCACGCCAAAGTCGTCCTTCGCGGAAAAAGCGAT
>JAFTAC010000174.1 GCA_017458805.1 Victivallales bacterium
ATGAATGAACTATTATGCGGCAATGCTGATGGTCGTGTTCTCCTTGCAGTGCCATCCTGAACAGCGGTCGGCAAACGGACAATCTGAACACGCAAACGAGGATTCATTCGGCAAGAATACTCCAGCCTGTATGCCTTTGTCCGCAGTGGTGAACAGTTTTTCCAATCGCAGATAGTGGTCATCATCTCTGCTTGTGTAGAGGTGCTTGACTGTCGGCGTCTTCGTCTTTGTCACCACGTCGAACCTGAACGACGGTCTGCGCTGATGAACTTTCTCAAAGGCGTAACTGAACACTGTGGCTTGAAGGTCTCTTGCAGGCTTGTCATCAGACCACATACGAGCAGCCGTTTTGAAGTCCACGATGGTGTCGTAACCTTTGTCGTTCTCTCCGTCAAACGGCGTCTTCTCGGTGATGACCATGTCAAGTTCTCCGATGATGGGTTTTGACAGTCCAGGCATCTCGATCCTGAATGGCTCGGCTACGGACTGGATATTCCAATAATCTATCCATTCCTTGTTCACGGTCTCGAACATCCGCTTGGCCGTCGCAATCTGGTCCTCGATGTTCTCGTCGCGCTTGAAGACAATGTTGGCCGCATCCTTGCAGTTGGCCTGAAAGTAGGTGGCGAAGGCTTCGGTCATCTCCTCGGCTGTCATCAGTTTGCCAATCTTGGCAGCCTGTGCCTGTTCCGAAAGAACAGAGTGAAATGCCGTGCCAAACGGAAGTGCAACAGGTGTCCGCTCGGCTTCAACCTTCTCTATGTATCGGTAATAATAGAGCAGTTGGCAAATGTTTATGTATGTGTTGAGTGCGGTGTAGGAGTAGTGCGGCTGCTCCTTCAACTGCGCGAGTGTGGGTTTGTTTTCTTCCATAATCGTGTCTCCTGAAAAGAATGGTTGCGTCCATAGCCAATCGGATATTGGCCATGGACATTGTTGATGGGGTTATGCTGCGTTGCCAGAGAACTCCTGAATGAGCTGGCTACACAGTTTCGACGGTATCTGGTCAACGGCAGGAACATTGCACCGCTGAAGTATCTGCTGAACTGTCCAGCCCACACGCTTTGCAAGACTGAGCAGGTAGTTGACCTGCTTGGGTGATGCGACTGCGTTGGAATTGCGATACTGTTTGCCTTGGTTTGGCTGATACTGCTGTGGCTGAGCCTGCTGGTAGTTGACCTGCGGGTCATAATACTGCTGCTGAACAGATTGAGGCTGGACTGGCTGCTGTGCTTGTGGCGGCATCAGCTGAGGTGCCATCTGCTGAGTCGGTGCGGCATTGTGAAGTTCTGCTTCGACGGATTTTCTGACGAAATCAAAGACACCGTGGACTTTTTCCTGAAGCTGCTGCGGATTAAGACCATCTGGCAGTTCGACTTCGATCTGGCAGTGGTATGATTGTGAACTGTACTCGCTTTCGGCTGGAACTTTCTTCGAGTATGATGCGTTGAGTTTGAGCATGATTTTAATCTCCTTTTTGGGGTTTGTATGGTTAGAACTCATGGAAGTCGATGAGATTCTCGCAGTCGGTGTCATTGACTGCGATGCGTCTGGTCTGCACTTCACCATTTTCAATCACAATTTTACCATCGTGGTACATCTGTTCCGCTATGGACTGCGCTTCCTGTGGTGAACTGGCCACAATGGTGAAGTCATCGACTATGGTTTCCTCTATGATGATTTGGTACTTTTTCATGTGTCTCCTTGAAAGCAGTCAGGCCACCGTCCGTTGAGGGCGATGGCCTGGCGTTGTATGGATTTGCGGTTAAGGTCAGACTGCGAGACGGATGCGTTCCAGTTTGCGGGTTGCATCGGCATACTGGCGTTCCTTCAGACGCTGTTCGACGAGAGCTGCTTTGATTTTGCGTCCAGCCTCCATCAGACGTGCTTCGAGATTGGTCAGCTGCTCGCGCATGGCCGCTATGCTTGCAAGGGTCTCGTCAAGCGGATTGACGGGAGCGGTTGCAGGATTGACGGTCGGTGTCGGTGCGTTGAAGGTTGCTGTCGGTCTGATGGCGGTCGGTGTGGTCACGGTCTGTGTCATTGTCGGTTTCTCCTTTTGATTGTTAGTTGGCGTTTGGATTGGTTTGTTAATTGTTGTATTTGAAACGGTTGCTGTTGTCGGGCTCATTGACGGCTTGGGATTGGCCGCTGTCGTTGTGGTCAGTGTCGATGTTGCCGCCTGTGTCGGTGCTGATGCCGAGTTTTTGCTGGCAGAGCCGCACGGCATGAAGAGGTACTTTCCGACACCAGAGGTCGAGACAAGCGGACTTGGCGACTTTGACGAGAGTGCCAATGACAGGAAACCCATTCTCAGGAACTGCCTGAGATAAACAGTGTTAAGCAGAACGGTACAAGGAAGATTCGTGCTGGTGCATTTTGCATTGAACACTCCAGACCGCTGCTTTAGGTCCTTGTCGTTCATCTCCAGAAGTTCGATTCTGTCTGGATGCACGGTCAGTTTGGCAAATGCATCGTCCTTGTTTCCGTCAAGGAACCTCTGCAACTCCTGTGCGCTCTGTGGTGTCAAGGTGATTTTGACATCGCTGGAACCTTCTTTGGGGATGATAAGCCAGTATTGAGGATAGTGGACATCAAGAGCCTTGGCGGTGTATCTGAACTCGTCTCCTGCTATGGTGAACATCCATTCTCCACTGGCTGTTCTCCAGTGTGCAAGCGATGTCCAACGCAAATGCTTCAGTGACGCATAGACCATTGAATTTGGTATAGTGACACCGTTCTTCAACTGCAATGGCAGAGGAAGGTGGAAGAGCTGCTTGCCGTCTGTGCCAGCGATGCCTCTTGACGAGACATTGACACCAGACAGAGCCAGTCTATCATTCTCATCTCCAGTGCAGCTGAACGCTTGCAGCAGGAAGTTCGCGAAATTGGTCGGAAGCACGGTCGTGTCTGCATCTTTGGTAATCTGGAACTTGGTGTCGTTTTTGGATGTCATTGTCACAAGCTGGCCGATGAATCGTTCATCGCAGTTGAGGACGACATGTGCTGCATCCTGCTCGATGGACAGACGGTTTCCTTTGACGGTGGTTGTCATCCTTTGGAACATCTCCAGATTGACATCGAAGGAGGTGTTCTTCTCATCGAAGACTGCATCGGGCAGGACAACGGACAATTGCTGTTCGGGCAGGGTGCATCCAATCGTGATTCTCTGCCTGTCTGATTTGAATGTGAGCGTGGGGTGGAAGTCGCTTGGCAGCTTTGAGCACGAGACCATCTTCAGGATGGGTGCCAACGCCGATTCGACTGTGGATTTGAGGACTGTGATTTTCATTGTTGTAACTCCTTTTGGTTTAGGGTTGAACGTGGGAACAAAAATGCAAAAAGTCCACCGCTGCATAATCGCAGCAGTGGACTTGTACGGTTGAATTAGTGTGATAAGGATGTTCAGGATTTCAGATTCAAGGTCTCTCCTCTTGATTCAATAGCCATGATGCAGTTGTCGCAGAGAAGGCCAAGGTCAGTCTCTTCATGCAGTTCGCTCATTGGGTAAAGATCATTGCACCATTGGCAACGGCTCTGCTTCCTGATGCGTCTTGAGGAATTGTGAATCCTGGAAGTGCTGTCTCCAGATTCATCGGATTGTTTTGTGTTCGTGCTCTTCATATTTCCTTTTCTGGTTGGATGATGGACAAATACGGATGGCCATCGAGCAAGCCAGCCGTTTTTTCATAGTAGTAATATCTATCTGAAATAATCCGAACTACATTTTAACTAACTTGATGCCTTACTGCATAATATGTCACTAATGCAGTAAATCCGTAGAAGTCTAAAATTGTGGAACTTTTACGTTAATATCCTAATAATACAGTAGATTAGGCATTAAGATAAATCTGGTATATGGTAAGATTATTGATTGCTCTTCTACTACATCTCTTCTACTACATCCATCCAATACATTATACCTATTACCTACCTCATACCTCATTACTCCTACATCCTTCCATTCCACTATCTTCTATTCCTATCCATCACATCACATCCGCATATCCACTATCATCATCCATTATCGCCACCACCTACTCATTTATCTACTTCATTGCCTACATCTATCCTCTATCATACATCACCATCAGATTTCACATACTCATTCATCTACAACATTTACCAAATCTAGCATTGTCAACAAAAACATCATCAAACAAAAGGAGAAAGATAACCATGAAAAGAAGAAGCATAACGTTTGAAGAGAACTACCATGACCATCCTACAATGGCAGACAGAGAAAAAGGCTATGGCATGGACGAGAAGAAGCTAAAGACCATAGAAAACACATTGGATTACGCATTGGAAAAACATTCAAAAGTAATGGGGTTCAGAGTGGATTTGAGCATAGACCAGAGCATGAAGGACAATGGAATATACAGGAAAACGATGTCGGAGGTGGTAAGGCATCTCCAGAACCACAAACTATCTCCTCTTTATGTGGGTGTCAGAGAAGTAAATCCAAGCACAGGAAACACACACTACCACAACATCATTCTTGTAGATGCATCACGCTCGCAAAACCCGTATGGACACCTGAATTACATAAACGAGAGATGGCAGAAAAACTGTGAAGATGCTGGTTGTAGAGGCACTGTGGACTACTGCGACAAGAACGGAAACATGGCAAATCCGCATACAGAATACATCATGCACAGAGGAAATAAAGAGGAATATGACGACTTCTTCCATCGAAGCACATACTTGGCGAAAATTGACACCAAGCCCAATGACAGCCAGAGGGAGTTGTTCAGCAGCAGACTGGATTGAAACGTTTACTTTTGTAAACGTACAAATGGAGATTTGCGATTTGAATTTACGTGGAATACCGTTATAATAAAGTCAAATCCTTTACAGTTAAGGATGAATCCTTTAATAAACAACAGGAGAAACCCCAATGTCCGAGAAATCCAAGAAGACGCAAAAGAAGAATGCACCTGTAGATGAGAAATCCACAGCCATTGCAAAAAAGAAAAAAACTGTTGAGGTGGATATAGTTGCAGAACAGAAAAAACTGGCGGGCCTAAAAGCTGAGATTCATAAACTCAGCGATGATTTCATTCAAGTTGTCGTTGATCTGCATATAATCAAGAAAGAAGAACTATGGAAATATGAATTTGATAATGACGGCCATCAAAAATATGAGATTTTTGAAGATTTCATGGATGCTGAATTTGGGTTTAAAAGAGCTTATTTCTCTAGACTTAACGCAGCGTACATGGGGTACACATGGCTAAAAAAACAAGACAAACAATTGCAACCAGAGTCTTCTCCACGTCCATTGTTCTACGAAACTCTTTATCGCATACCTAAAGACAAGCGTTTAGCTGTTATGCAGAAATTTGTGGAGGATAAACAACCTCTCACAGCCGCAGCCTTGACGCATACCCAAGAGACCATTTTCGGCAGTCAAGACCAATCTGCAACTCCCGAAGAAATAGGAAAAAGGAAATTAAAGAAAACAATTGAGATTATATTGGGTATATTAAACGGAATAAATCTGGAAAATCTTAAAAATCTGAGTCTTGATGTACCGTCATCTCTGGATGAAGATAAGATAAAGTCTGTCATCGAATATCTCAATAGTAAAATTGGAAAAGCAAAGAAATCAAAATAAAACTGCTTCTGTTTGAAAGCATATTCTTTGCTTAATTAACATCTCAAAAAGCAATTCCACAGGCATAGAGGCACACGACCTCTATGCCTGTATTTCTTCTTGTTATGCTGATTCTCCACCTGAATTGTCGTTGCTGTTGATATAGTCGATTATATCCGTGTTTCTGTATTTCACGCTGGTTCCTATCATCTTCCTCTTGAATGGGAATCGACCTTCACGCTCGCACTTCTTGAACAGCGACAGACCAATTCCAAGCATATTGGCTGCTTCCTCCATGTCTATTAACTTTGGAATCACAAATGGTTTCAGTTCACCCTTCTCTGCCAGATACTTGAGATTGGAAACAATGCACTTGTACTCACAAGGTGCGATGACATTCTGATCCATCCACGGCTTCATCACTTTCTCAACAAGCAATACTGTGGACATGTTCAATTCTCTGCTCATTTACAACATCCTTTACGCAAGGTGTTGTTCTCTTGCGCAGAGCATTGAGCCGAGAATTATATTTTAATTATCAGTTTTGACGGTTTGAGAGTCTGCGTTGGTGTCTTCAACCTTTTCAGTCGTTTTGTTCGTCCGTCTATTGCTTGGAGGCAGTTTTCCTTCTTTTCTAAATATGTCCAATGCTTTTCCAATCGTGTGAATGCTCATTCCTACCGTGACAGCCATTTCAGCTCTGGTCTTGCCTTCATCCAGGGACTCTTTTAGGAAAGTGATTTTTTCATCCTCCGTCATACCTTTCCATTTGCGTATTGTTGAAGATTGCATTTCCTGTCCAGTCTGTGTTGAAACTACATCATCAATGTCGTAATACATAGACTGCTCTTCCATGCTAATACCCAAATATCTAGGTTCGCGGTCTTTCTCGCCACCTCTGTTCTTGACTATCGTGACACCAATATTTATTATGTGTCTCTTTGTTGTCTGACCCTCCAAGTCCTTATATTTGCTTTTCTCATCATCATACTCCTTTTTATCCTCTTTGCTTCTCTTTGGCATTTGGGTCAACTCACGGGCCATGTATCCAAGATAGTCCTCAAAATGCAGTCTTGTGCCTACGTCATTTGCGATTAGACGAGTTCCAAGCATTTTAGTTCCTGCGTATTCATGGTGTACAAGTATAATGCTCAAATGCTGCTCTTCTGTCAATTTATCAAGCCACGTTCTGAATTTCTTCCAATTCTCTTCTTCATCGCCCTGTGCATCGGTGAGTTTAAGGAGATGGTCGAATATCACAACACTCACTGGCTCGTCTTCCTTGCCGATATTCGTATAACCGGCTATTGTCTTCTCCATCTTCTTCTGCCCGTCTTCATTTGTGAGGTTGCAGTATTTAACCTGCTCATACAAGAACAGACCATTGTCCCGCGTATTATAGATGTGCCTGAATGCAGCCAGCCTGTCCTTGATAATGCTGTCTTTCATTTCTGTATCTGTTATATACAGGACTTTCAATGACTTCCTGCGTAGTTTCCAGCCAGAGAACATCATCTTGCGATTATTAGCAATGGCCATTCCAAGAGCAATGGAGAAGAATGACTTGCCAGAACCTTCCTTGCCAGTAAAAAGAATCCAGTCGTTCTTCCTTAAAATCGGCTCGACAATGAACTCGTCTGCTCTGGCGTTGGTGCGTTTTCTCATTATTTTGCCATAATAGCCTCTAAGCGTCTCAGGTATCTTTATCTTGTTCTTCTTGCATTGGACAAATAAATCCTCCACGGACAGGATTTCTATCTTGTTTCCATTATCCTCATCTTCGTGATTGTAGTTTGGAAGTATCTTAGTCGGACAAACAACGAATTTTATTGTTGTTGTCTTGTCTTGCTCCTGCTGATTTGATGCCTTCTCCTTTTGGTTTGACTCCTCAAGCTGCTGGTGTATCGCATCCAGAACATCGACTAATTCCTTCAGATATACATGTGGGTTCTTTTCGCCGACCTTGAAAATGTAAACCACTCGGCCTGCAAGTTCACTCCAGTTTGAAAACCACGGAGCACAATAGCCTCCAACAGGTGCGACCCAGATGCAGTCTCCAGCGGGAACATTGTAAGTTGGTTTGACTGGATATTTCTCATTTCCCTTGATATTGTTATGTATTGAATAAAAAAGTTCACCTTTGTATCCGCCTACTATATCAAGAAGTTGTTTCTCCAGATATGCAACATGATTGTCTATGATTTGCTTTTCAAGATACTGAGCGGCCTGTATAAATTCAGTTACAAAGACAAGTTTTTTTTCTTCATTATCATTTATCAAAAGGTTGCTATTGAAAAGATTTATGAGATAGTCACTGTTGTATCGCTTATCTGATGCACCAAACACGAACTTATATATATCATTAGTGAAAGGATATTTATCCTCCTTTCCGTCCTTTGTTATCCTGAAGAAATAATATTCTGTGTCTTGCTTTTGGGGATTGTCTGGATTACTGATTTTCCATCGTTTAGATTGAAGTTTTTCATTTCCAGTATGCCATTCAGGAAAGAGTCTTCTGATATTCAAACAATTGTATTTTTCAGCAACACAATCATCGGATTCTTCAATGGATTGCAGCATATTGATTACAAATGGATTATCTCTGTATAATCCTTTCAATGCATCGAGTGGCTTAAGTCCATTGTCAATACAGTATATGAGGAAATATGGAAACTCAAACTGTTCTTTTCCTGAAACCATAATCATGTCTAGCAATTCATCATGCTCTTCACCAGGAAAGTAATAAAAGTTTGATGGAAGACTACTTCTATTATCACTATATTGTCTTATCTGTTTTGCCTTTTCCGTCAACTCATAAAACCAATCATTCTCTCCTGCTATCAACCTCTCAAATGCCGCTTTATGTGTCGGCTTATCCATTGTTCTTCTGAAATATGAGCATAACGGTTGTGATTTAGCCATTTCTCTCAAGAAAAACTCTACACGCTTCAACAGGAGATAATAGTTCTGAAGATTTCCGTCTATTTCATATCGGCCTATTATGGGATGATCACGATGATTTGTTTCATTGTCCACCGTCGAATCCAAATATTGATAAACTCCAGTGACATATTTCCTGATTCGCTCTGGAAGATTCTTCTCTGGATATTTGACAATCAGCCTGCCTTTGAACTCTTGATTATATTCCATTTCTTTTAATCCAATATTTTGTGCTTAAAAAACTTGAAAATCTACATTTACTATACAATAAAAAACAATTAATACAAGACTATTTTCAAATATTTATCAAAAATTTCTCAAAAAAACTTAGAGAATTAAATGTAATTTTCAAATTTTTATGTATCAAAAAAATGAGATTTTCTGTTAAAAAACACTATCGATTTTGACGATGATTTTACTGGATTTTTGGTCGGATGTGTCGGGTTGCCATCTAGGTTGTTGGCTGGTCTTGTCTTGTTCCGTTGGTGTTCGTCGCCGACTGGACTCTCAGGAACGGCGGACGATGAGAGAGATGGTGAGACAAAAAAATCCAGCCACCCATTTGGACAGGTGGCTGGATTTTGAGGAATCTGAAAACCTGATTACGGCGGTTATGAATTGAGGATGTCTTTGATTTTGGTCAACGCCTCGGACTCTGGCTGGGTCTCGATGTAGTCCAGGACTTCGCGGATTTTGTCGGCGTCGGATTTTCTGGACATGGAATCCACGACAGCCTCCAGAGCTTTCACCTGCTGCTCTGAACCGACGTGCGTATAGTGCTTGTCTATGATGTCTGAATCAGCACCAACAAAACTCATCACGACCGCTTTGGGAACACCAGCAGCCGCACAAAATGAGACAAACGTTGCTCGGCAACTATGAAATCCGTACTGCGTTACGGGGTGAGCACGGCCTTCAACTTTGACTGAGGTTTCCAAACCAATCCAGCGAATTGGTCTCAATACGTCAAGGTTCACAAGTCCGGCACCAGTGTTCTTGCCACGGTCGTTCTTGATGTTGTATCGCTTGGCAGTCTTCGGGCAGACGTATGCAACACCATCCTCCTTCCACTCAAGTGCTTTCTCCAATCCTTCCAACAACGGAGGTGCAATCGGCAGCATCACCTCCTTGCCTGTCTTGTACTGGGTCACTTCAATCCGTCTGTCCTCCAACGACACGCAATTCCAACGGAGCAGGACGCAGTCTTTCAACCTCTGACCTGTGTACATCGCCAACAAATAAATAAGCCTGATTTCCTCCTTGTTCTTCAACTTCCTCGCTGGATTGGCGAGTTCATCGAGTATCTGCTGCTCCTGCTCTCTCGTGAAAGCAAGATGGCGTGTCTCGATGTTACGCTCCTCCCTCTCTCGTCTCATCAGCGTCTTGGATGCAAACGGATTGTCGCCGCTTCTATAAGGGGCCAGGACTTCAAAAACTTTACGGAGACGCTTCATCTTTCTGTTGAACGTATCGACGGCGAGAGACTGACCACGCATGTACTCTGCGAACTTCTCTGCGTGCTGATATGTAATCTCAGCGACAGTGATTTTCGGGTCGTCAACACACCGTCTGAACTCATCGAACGTGGATTGGTATGCCTCCTGCTCGGAGACTGTCGCTGGCATGGCACGGTCTGGATGCTTTGAATAGACATCCCAGGCGTTGTCAAGAAAAAGTTTCTCACATTGGCTCTGCATTTTTCTAGCAGCAGCCACATGTCCAGCCAGCACCTCCTCCTGAGTGGTCTGCGTCATCGGTAGAAACCTTGCGCTGGCTATCTTCTCAGCCTCGTCGATGTCATCCGTTCCAGTGCTCAGATCAATGACCTTGCCGTTGATGGTGCAGCGGTAGTACCAGTTCTTGCTCTGCTTTTTTTTATGAAGTCCACCCAGTCCTAAGGTGCGGTGGGTCTCTTCTGCGTTTTGATCCATTTTTCTTCTCGTTTTTTTTCTGCCCATGAAAACCTGCCATGTCGTAAACGACTTTCTGCGACTAAATATAGCAGCATCTGGGCAAAAAAAAAGTCCCAAAGTGTGATACCATGTGATACTTTGGGGCTTTTTGTGCTTAAAACTGGCGGAGAGGGGGGGATTTGAACCCCCGGTACGGTGTTACCCGTACGACGGTTTAGCAAACCGCTGCCTTCGGCCACTCAGCCACCTCTCCAGCACGATTTAATAATATATAGCAGTTAATAATATACTATGAAACGCTCCTATGTCAAATGGAAAGCTGTTTTTTTGTCGCTTTGGAGCGATTTTTCATCGTTTTTTTGGGGGGGTGATTATGGTTCAACGTGTGCCAAACCATTTGCGGACGGTTTGGACGGAGAGCTTCGGCTGTCTTTGGCTGTTGTACAGCCCTGCTATGCTGATGCCGTAGGGCTTGCCTGGCTCGGAAGAGCTGTTGCGATGGTAGGTGCGGTTGTCGGCAAACTGCCATATCGCATAGCCGGTGAGGTCGGGGTTCGTGAAAATCGTCTCCAGGACATCGTTGAGAAACTCGTTCTGGAACTCCTCCGTAAGGCAAGCCGCCGCTTCGTCGTGGCAGCCGTACTGTCCGCCAACGCCAGATTCGGAGACGATGATTGGCTTGTCGGGGTACTTTTCGCGGAAATAGCGCGTTATCGTGTTGAAGCCCCCCGCACCATCCCGCACGTTGGCAGCCAGCTCTTCGGGGAGGCCAGGCTTCAGGGGAATCACGCCTGGATAGGCGTTGAAGGCCACCAAATCCGTGCGCTCGTTGCAGAGGTCACCATTCCAAACGTTGCAGGCAAAGGTGACGAGACGCCCCGAATCCTCGGCGCGGATGACGTCAACCAGCGCATCCACCAGCGTCTTGCACTCGGGCTGGCGACCATCGCACTCGTTGAGGGAGCCGAAGATGATGACAGAGGGATGGTTGAAGCTGGTGCGCACCATTTCGCGCGTCTGGAATAGCTGTTGCTGCACGAAATCAGGGTCGAGCAGTTCGTTGACGCCGTCACGCTGCGTGTAGGGCTGTCCGTTTCCCCAGCCAAGGGATTCCTCCCATACGAGGATGCCCATTTCATCGCACAAATCCAGAAAACGCTGTGACTGCTGATAGTGCGCTCCGCGTATGAAATTGGCGTTCAAAGACTTGATGAGCTGCAAATCGCGCAGCATCTGGCTCTCGGGCGTCGCCACCCCGAACTCAATGTGCGAATCGTGGCGATTTACCCCCTTGAGGTAGATGGGTTCGCCATTCAGCAGAATTCGCCGCCCCTCTGCCTTGATTTCACGTATCCCGAAACGCACCGAAAGCGGAGCCATGCCCTCGGCTTTCAGCGTCACCCGATGGAGATTCGGATGCTCTGGCGACCACAGCTTGAACTGAGGTACGCAGACGGTGGCGCGAGAACTACGGAAACCAACCTTCACGCTATGCGCCTCGTCAAAGCACAGATCCGCCGTGAACTCGCCAGCGGGGAAATCCACCGCCTCCAATTCGATGAGGCCGCTTTTGTAGTCGCGGGTGCGAACAAACAGCTTGCGATGGTCAAACACAAGCGAGATTCCACGGTAGAATCCGCCGTAGAGGTAGAAGTCGTAGTAGGGGCGCACCAGCTTGACGGTCTTCCAATCCAATCGGTTGTCCAATGCGGCGAAAAGCATGTGAGTCCCTGCGTCCAGCGGCCCTGTCTCCAGCTCCAGCCGCGCATACGGATAGGGATGGACACCTAGTGTAGTGTGTCCATCAATGCGGAAATCCCCCCGCAGGCCCATCCCATCGACCACAAGCCAGGCGTTCTCCACGGGCTGAGCAAGCGTGAATGTGCGGCGGTACAGCCCCGTTCCACGCTTGAGAAACCACTTCGGGAAGGTGTCATAGCAAGCTGGAACGACCATTGTGTCCGTCGCCTCGAACGCAGGATTCGCGACCTCTTCAAGCGATTTTCCTTCTTCAAATCTGAACTCCCAGCTGCCATTGAGGGAGAGAGGGGGGAGAGAGTTTGTGCGTGCCATAGGAGAATTAAGACCTCAGTAACCGATATTTTCAGAGAACGATGGGACGATGGGACGATGGGACGATGGGACGATGGGACGATGGGACGATGGGACGATGGAACGATGGAACTATGGGACGATGGGACGATGGGACGATGGGACGATGGGACGATGAGACGATGGGACGATGGGACGATGGGACTAGGAGGTAGCAATGAAGAATAATCTCACCTATGCCTTGTCCCATGTGTCTCATATGTCTCATCGGTCCCATGAATACCGTCTTGAATAGTGATTCTTATCCTAACGTAACATCCAAACAGGTGTTTTGGGTGAATTCGAGCACCTGCTTTTGCAAAAATACACTGCCATCCTTTGTGGCTTTGCGGATGAGAAGCGTTTGCTTGCCGACGCCATGCGCCGTGATGTGCATGCGAGCAGATTTCCCCTTGCCCGTTACGGTGAACTGCAGCCAGAGATTGACGCAGTCTTCGGGCTCCAGGGCGGTGCCGTCGGGCAGGATCCAGATGGTCTTCGGCTGGCGTTCCACAACCGTGGTCTGCCAGGAAGCCTGCGGCGTGTGGATGGTGGAGGTTTTGGCGTTGCCTGCAGTGGTCCAGTCGGTGTTGAGCAGCATCAGCTGGCGGACACCCGTCTGCGGGTCAAGCCATTCGTTCCAGAAAAGCTCGCGGCTGGGGTCTTCGACATGGCACTCGGGAAGGTGGTCGCCGCAGAGCTTCGCCACCAGGGCGCCCATCACCTGACGCAAGGCCTCGTGGCCTGGATAGGCGTAGGCGGTCAGCAGATAGACAGTGCCTTGCCCGTAGCGATAGGCGACCACCAGCGGACGGCCTGTGGTACTGTCCCAAATCAGCGGAACGGCTCCGCATAGCTCCACGTCAGCCAGATGGCAGGGACCGTCCTCGTCAACAGATTTGCTGGGGATGCCCGAAAGGTCGGGCACGGGGTAGGCTTCGCGTTCTGCGCAGTTCCAGTCGCCGCTGAAACGCTCGGCGATTCCGCGCACCTTCACACCGCAGAGTTCGGAGAGGTCGCCGTCCTGCCAGAGGGCGAGGTCGGTTATCTCCTCCAGAAACTCGCGCCGCACATGAGTGGAGAACTGGGGCAGGCCGATGAGCAGGGTGCCGCCCTGGCGGACAAAGGAGGCCAGCTTGTCGTAGTCCTCTGGAATCATCGTGTTCCACCCCAGGTGAAGCAGGAGGGAGTACTGGCTGAGGTAGTCGGCGGAGGCCTCGGTGGGCACTTCGTCGAAGTCGCCGTATGGCGTGCCGGAGAAGAAGAAACGGCGCTTGGTGAAGTCCTGGCGCAGCGGCTGCGTACTTGCGCCAGGCATCAGCACATCCAGAAGCTGGCGGCATTTTTCGGGTTGGCGGTGGCCCCAGCAGGGGTAGGTGCTGCCGAAAAGCCCCCAGACGGAGTAGTCGGGGGTCTGCTGTGTGTCGCAGATGAAGCCGTTGAACGGGGCGGCGTAGCGTCCCTCCACGAAAGCGATTTTGCGGACGGGGCGCCCTTGGCGCGGATGGGTTTTCACAAAGCGGTAGAAGGCGCGCGTCATATCACGCTTGCCTTTGGTCAGCGCGTCGTCCCACGCCTGGCGCTCCTCTTTGAAGAGCTCGAAGAGGCTGTCCTCCTCGTAAATCATGCTCGCGCCCATCATCCAGGGCTGGAAAATGGAGAGGAAGTACTGTCCGAGGTGCGTCTCCGAGTAGAGCTGGTAGCAGTGCTGGATGGCGATATGGACGCCCCATTCGCCGCTTCCGAGGGTTTCGGCGGCGGGGCGCGCCTGCGAGCAGATGTGCTGCGTGTGCGGGACCATCGTCTCCGTGCGGATGAAATCGGCGCCCGCCATGTAACAGTAGCGGTGGCCGCCCGAAGCATCGCCGAAGGCGGCGCGCCTGGCGACCTTGTGCGCACGGTCAATCTCGATTTTCAGGCGTTTGATGTAGTGTTCCATCGCGGTCTTCATGTCCTCCGAGCGCCACTCCATCATGGGGTCGAAGGCATAGACGGCTCCAGGCCACTCATGGCGTCCCACGCTGTGAAGCATCTTGCCAGCCGCCTTGCAGAGCGCGCCGCTGTCGAAGCTGGTCGCCGCCTCCACGTAGATGTGGTGGTCGCGGCAGAAGGCCCCCCAGCGGGCCAGGTTCTCATCGGACGGCTCCCTGTCAAGGAAGGCGCGGAAGACCACGAGGTTGCCGAGGCGCGTGCGCCAGGTGTAGTCAAGCAGCCACTCCATGGACTCTGAATCATCGTGGGGGACGACGGTCATATCGTAGCCGACGGTCACCTCGGGCGTTTCGTCGCGAAGCGCATAGACAGCGTCGATGACGCCCTCAGTGCCTTTGGAGGTGGTCACGGCGACGTTCCGCCCCGCTTGCTTGAGCGTGAAGCGGAACTCGTTCCACCCCTTGCGGAGGGCAAGGGAAGCCTCACCGCCAGGCCAGCGCACCGCGCACTTGTCTGCGCGGACGGCGAAGATGCGCCCGATGAGCTCCTCGCCAGCCAGTGCCCACTGGGGCAGGGAGAGCTGGAGGTGGTTGTAGCGGTGCTGCCGCAGGGAGAGGCGGTTGATGAGCAGCCAGCAGGAGTCGTGGCCGTTCTCCAGCTCCAGAAGGTGTTTGCCTGGGCGTGCCTGGAAGGTGAGCCAGAGGTCTTCGAGCATCTGCATGAAATCGTCGTGCTTGCGGAAATAACGGCGTTGCTGTGCCACCTTTTTGCCGTCGCAGTAGAGCACGACAGGCATGTAGGCGCAGCACTGCTGCTCGTCGCCTGGGGTGTAGCCAGGGGCAATCATGGCGGCGAGGTGGAGGAGCTGCTCGGTGAAATCGGTCGTCTCCGCAGGAATCTCCACGGGGAGCTTCAGGCGTTCGCCAGGAGCGAGCCAGGCGGTGCGGATGCGCGCCCAGTCATGCACGGGAAGCAGCTTCTTCAGGTCGTCGGCATGCCAGAGCTGCTCGCCTTCGGCGGCTGGAGGCATGTACCAGAAGTAGCCTGTGCGTGTCACCACGACCTTGCACCCCAGGTACTTGGGGCTGACGGCAAACTCCAGGCGTCCGCGTTCCTGTATATCCTGTGCGGTGAAGACGAAATTGCCCGACTGGGTTTTCAGCGTGAATGTCGCGCCCTTCTTGACATCGGCCAGCACGCGTATGCCGCTGACGCCGCGACGCGTTGAGGATTCCCAGCGCGGGGCCTCCAGCAGGGTTTCATGGGCGCAATGCCCAGGCCCGAACCATATCACGGGATAGTCCAGCTTCCAGCACTTTTGGATGGTGCCCTCCGTACACTCCAGCGTTCCATCCCAACGATAGACGGGATGGTAGTGGCGGCGTGAATAGAGGTATTGATACCCCCAGTCGATGCGAAAATCTAGTTTCATGGTGGTTCCTTTTTTGGGTTATCGCTGCGCTTGAGCGCAGCGCACAGAACAGGTGGCGCAGCGCACAGAACAGGTGGCGCAGCGCACAGGACAGGTGGCGCAGCGCACAGGACAGGTGGCGCAGCGCACAGGACAGGTGGCGCAGCGCACAGGACAGGTGGCGCAGCGCACAGGACAGGTGGTGCGGCGCACAGAACAGGTATGTCCTGTGCCCAGTGCTAAAGCACTGGGGTGTCTTCACTTCTGTGGTACCAAAGCAACGCGGAAGCCGATGGCGAACGCCCTCGCGTTCAGAATGCAGAAGCGTTTGACTGGGGAACAATTCACTTCAAACAGCATATAGCAGCTTCCGCGAATCATATAACGTGCGCCTGAAGTCCCGCAGGGGTCGATTCCACCTTTGAAATGGGGGTCGATGACATCCCCTTCGGGCCAATCACCCCTGTCGAGGCAATACTCCCAGACGTTTCCGCTCATATCATGAAAGCCCAGTTCATTTGGTTTCTTCTCCCCCACGGGGTGCTGGGCATTGTCGTTCTCTGCCATCTGCTTTTTCAGTTCATCCCAAGTCGAAGTATGTTCCAGCCGCTCGCGACCCGAATTGGCATAATACCACCCCACCTCGTCAAGATTGTCGCTTCCACTGAACCTGTAGTGCTTCGAGAGCTTCCCGCCCCTGGCGGCATACTCCCACTGTGCCTCTGTCGGAAGGTCAAAGACATAGCCTTTTGGCAGGCGCCCTGCCTTTTGTTCCAACTGCGTTAGCTTTGTGCAGAACATGCGTGCATCGTCCCAATTGACTTTGTTCACGGGGTATTTTGCACCCTTTTTCATCACTGACGGGTCTTCCCTCATCACAGCCAGATACTGTTCCTGCGTCACCTCGTATTTGCCAAGCATGAAATCTCTGGTCAGCGTCACGCGCTGCTCTTCAGTCCCATCAGCGTCATTGATGATGCCCATGAAAAAACTTCCTGCCTCAACCTTGATTAGCTCCAGCAGAACATCGCCAGGCAGGTGGACTGTCATGGTTGTCGGCAAGGCTTCTGCCTTGCTGGCGGTGACTGGTGCAGTGGTCAGTACAGCTGCTTGTTCTGGGCTTTTGGCGTCTTGTTGTGTGCGTGGCGCGAAAAGCGCCACGGAAAAAGCCAGAGCGAGAATCGCCACCGCTGCCACGCCGACCACAATGCGCCTGAGAGGGCTGGTCCCTGCGCCTTCCCCGCCCAATGCCTTCACGAACTCCGCACAGCTTGGAAAGCGGTCGGCGGACTTCTTGGAGAGGGCACGTCGCAGGGCGCTGTTCGCAAAGGCAGGCACACCTTTGATAGGCTCCACCGCTTCTTCCAAAACCGCGTGCTTCAAGACCTCGATGTCCGTTGCATCGAAGGGGAGGCATCCTGCCAGCATCTCGTATGCCATGACGGCTAGCGCGTATTGGTCGGCGGACGCCCCTTGCGGCTTGCCGCACCACTGCTCTGGTGCCATGTAGGCACGTGTGCCGCTTGTGCCATGGTAGGCCCTCGACACGTGTGTGAGGCTGCTGTAGATTTGGGCTGCGAGGCCAAAGTCCATCACCTTCACCTTGCCGTCGAGCGTGAGCATCACATTGCTTGGCTTGATGTCGCGGTGCATCACCTTCAGGTCGTGCGCATAGTCCAACGCCTCCGCCATCTGGCGCAAAATGGGCAGCGCCTCTTCAAGCGAGATGTTGCCACGTTCCTTCCGCGCACGGTGCATCCAGCTGCGCAGGTTCTCACCCTTGACATACTCCATCACAAGGTAGTAGTCGCCTGTATCTTTATCCAGCTCAAGGCTTTTGGAGACAGCGATGTTTTGGTGGACGAGGCGCGAGACCAGCTGGAAATTCTCGCGCACCTCCTCCAGCTCCGCCGGATTGTGGGAAAGTTCCGGTGGCAGCGCCTTCAGCGCGACCTCGATTCCCGCCGTGCAGTCCAGACAGCGATAGACCACCCCCATGGCGCCGCGTCCCAGGTCCTCGATGACCTCGTAGCGGCCATCGACCAGCCTGTCGCCCGGGTGCGGTCCCAGTGGACGCGCGTCTTTCCGCACCTTCGCCGTCGGGAAATCGTATCCGTCGTCAGAGGGTGCGCCTTGCTCGGTCATGAATTTGTAGTCGTCCATTGTTGCCATTCATTAAAAATGGGCAGTCTGCCCCTTCTGAGAGTTTCCAATCAACCTCTGCGCAAAATGGCGCGCCTCCACGGCAAGCGTGCCTTCCTGGAGCTTCGCGCCGTTGGCGAGGGGCGTCAGCTTCCCCGAAGGCGTCTGCAACAGGAAGCCGCCATTTTGGCGGCAGATGCGGAAGCCTGCAAGAGAACCGTCCAAGCTGCCAAGGTCGCAGCACTGCCAGACAATTGCAAAGCCCTCGGGCAGACCGTCCTCTCTTGCCAGCGTGACAGCCTGCACTGCATGTGTTTCGTCTGTCTGAATCTTCAGTTGGAAGGCGATGTCGCCCATCGAGAGACGGCATTGCGACGGCAGGGGAATGCCCGCTTTGCCGCCGATTGCGGGCGGGAGACCGTCGATGCGCGTGGTATCTTTCGTTGTGAAGAGCAGGACATGGTCGCCGCCGTTGTGTATCTCCAGCTGTTCGCGGCTGACTGTTGACGTGGGCCATTCGGTCGGCTTGGTGTTGTTCTTCCAATCGACGATGATAAAGTCGTTTTTTCTTGGAAGCCGCCCGCATTTGACCTTCTCCCTGGCGCAGAGATAGAGTGTGAAGTCGCCGATGAGCAGCGTCAGCGCGTCAAGCGGCTCTGGCGGTGGGAGGACCTGGGCTGCGGCTTCACCTGCAATAAGCTGCGGCGATAATACGGGGGACACCGCCCTGGGGGCGGTCTCATTCCGCACCTGCACGCGCTGCTTCTGGAGGTACTCCTCCAAATCCTTTCCCATCACTCTGTAGCTCTTGCCGAACCTATACGCTGGCAATTCCCCTGTGCGCACCAGATTATAAACCATCTGGTAGGAGACGCCGAACTTCGCCGCTATCTCATGAAGGGTATAGAATGTTACGTTTTCCAGCATTGTCGTGATATTACCTCATTTTAAATATATATCACATCGGTGATTTTTCAATATGCCGTCCTGCTGGTATGCATTGTAGCTTTGGGAATTGCTTCAAATGATTCCTATTTCCTTCAAATCGTGCTCACGGAGGGTGCGCGTGATGTTGGAGACAAGACCGAACACATTGTTCATGCGACGCCACACACATGGCATGGTGGTTGCACACGAGGGGGCTGACGTATCAGAGGCAAAACACAACCCCGTGGTGGCGCAGCACGACGGGCAGGGGGGGGCGCAGGACGACGGCGAGGGCGCCGTCGTTACCCCACTGTGGCAATGCAAAAACCTGTGGTTGCGCAGGACGACGGCGAGGGCGCCGTCGTTACCCCCTGCCCGTGGTTGCGCAGCGCGACGGCGAGGGCGCCGTCGCCACACCCTAACTGCGGCATTGCACTACCCCATGGTGGCGCAGGGCGACGGCGAGGGTGCCGTCGTTCCCCCTGCAAATCATTCCCCCTCAAACAGTGCCTCCATTGTAATCGTGTTTTGGATGATGTTGGCGTATTGTCCGGAGGCAAGGCCGAATGTGGTGATGAGCGTTGGGAGAAGGGCGTAGTCTGTGCTTGTCTCCTCCTGAAGCACTGTGAGCTTGCGCCGTATTTCTCGGTCGTCCTGTTCGGTCATGGCGTACTCTCCCTGGGTGTACTTCATCTCGCAGACATTCATCACCCTGTCCTTGCGAACAAGCAGCATATCGATTTGCGCCTTGTGCTCCTTCGTTTTTCCATACCATGGTTCCGCCTGGCAGTGGACGCCGGAGATTCCAAGTGCGCGCTTGATTTGCGGCAGGTGAAGAAAGCACAAGTTCTCGAAAGCATGCCCGCTCCAGACGCGTATGGCGGGTGTCTGGAAGCTCTCCTGCCAGAAATGCGGATTTCCCGCACTTCTTTTCTTGTTGAAATGAAGGCAAAAGAGAGTAAAGCAGTCTGTCAACTTATAGCGTTTCTCGCGTATTCCGCCTCCGTACGGAATGTATTCCACTATGAAATCGCTGCTGACAAGCGACTGCAGGATTGTCGTCAATGCACCTCCGCTTTTTATGCCGCTCTTCTGTGAGATTTCAGTGCGGGATAAGCCAAGCGAACATGCGCCAAGCGAGGAGACGATTCTATAGTAGTCGCTGTGATTCACGAAAAGCGATGCGAACATTCGGTCCAATTCCCCTGACAGAGGAGCGTTGTTTCGGAAAAACAGTTCATCCACATTCTGAACCAGGCTCAATCCCTTCTTCAGTCCAGAAAGATAGAAGGGGATGCCTCCGAATATCATATAGGCCTGGAGCTGATCAAATCGACTCAGCTGAATGCCAGCTGCATGATAGTACTCCTCGCATTCACCAAGCGAAAAAGGTGCCAGATGAAGCACTTTGGTGAGGCGTCCGTAAAGGCCGCCGTGGTTGTTTATCAGCTTGTCCATCATCCACGCGGTTGCAGAGCCGCAGACAATGAGCAGCAAATCATCCTGGTAGGCTCCCCAGCCATTCCAAAAATTCTCTAGTGCTGAAATGAAGCCTGAACGGGGGGTGTCCAGCCAGGGCAACTCGTCAATGAAAACAACCTGCCGCTGGCCCTCTCGCTTTTGCTCCAATAGCCGAATAAGCTCATGAAAAGCCTCGAACCAATCCGCCAGCTCATGGTCAAGCTC
Organism: Victivallales bacterium; assembly: GCA_017458805.1. Lineage (GTDB taxonomy): Bacteria > Verrucomicrobiota > Lentisphaeria > Oligosphaerales > Oligosphaeraceae > RGIG3456. Next base: position 20,642 of record JAFTAC010000174.1, read on the forward strand.
CAGACCAAAATAACGCAAGGAATAGCCAAAGTTCTGCAACTGAGTCTGAAGAAGATGTTTTGTCTTCAGCTCCGCCGTGGAAATCCCCGCGTGACTAAACGCAAACTGATTGCGGAACACCTGGCGTACCAAAAACGTTTTCCCTACACGCCGACGACCGCATATAGCGACAAACTCCGCTCGCTGCGATTCATATAACCGCTTCAGTTCCTCACATTCCCGATGACGTCCTATCAACTTTTCCATCGCTTTTCCTCTGGATATTCTGGCTAAACAATATGGTGATATTTAGCCAATAATGTCATGCTTCTTCATTCTATGGCTAAATAATATATATGATAATCAGCCAGAATGCAAGAGAGTATTCGCAAAAGTGGTTGTAAACGATGCCCGCCCGCAAGGTCGTGCTGTGCGACAGGCAGAGTGTAACGACGGCCTTAGCGAAGTGTACCTCGCCGTCGGAAAACCATGCCCGCCCGCAAGGTCGTGCTGCGCGACAGGCAGGGTGTAACGACGACGTCCCGCCGTCGGAAAACCGTGCCCACCCGCAAG
>JAFTAC010000175.1 GCA_017458805.1 Victivallales bacterium
CGCACGGGGGGCGTGATGATGAAGCGCTTCTGCTGGCGGTCAACCAGGGCCGTATAATGTTCAAACTTTTTTACCTGCAGTTCATAGAGCCTGGCGATGATGAGCAGGCACGGCAGCACCAGCAGGAGCGAGATCGCAAGAACTCGCCCCTTGAGCATCGGATTCACTTGTGTCTGTTCTTTATTCATCGGGCTCCTGCCAGTCGTTTTCGTCGTCGTCAGAGAAGAAGAAGTGAATGGAAGAGGTGTAGCGGCGCAGCCCCAGGGACTTGGCGAGGCTGTCCAGAAACACCGTCAAGACAGGCAGAAGGATGAAGGAGCTAGCAAGTGCCTGGATCACCATGCGCGAAGAAACCATCTCGGCAGGAGTTTCAGAGAGAAAGGAGCGCATGGCGCCGTAGGCCGCGACGCATGCGATGGCCCCCGCTCCAATGGCGAGCCCAGGAAGAACCTGGAGCAGTCTCTCCGTCGTGTTTCCATGCTTGCGCCAGTACTGTGCTAGAAGCATCACGTAGGGCACCATGAGCCACGACACGGGGAAAGGCCTCCCGAAGCCAAGGTCCAGCAGGATGCATGCGACCAGAAAGCAAAGGATGGCCTTTCGCCAGGTGTAGGCCACGGCCAGGTAGAAGCCCGTCATGGCTGTCAGCGGAATGGTGTAGCCAAAGTGCCCCAGGCACACCTCCAAAATGATGGAGGCTGCACTGGTGAATATGAACCAAACAACTGGCATTTAGAGCGTTACCCAGCCTTTCCTTTCGTTCGACTGGTAGATGGCCTCCATGACGACGGAGCGTTGTGCGGCTTCGTCGGGCGTGACAAGGGAGGCAGGCTTGCCCATGGCTGCGTCCAGGAAGAGGTTGAAGGCATGGGGCAGGGCGCTTGGGAGAGCCGTGTAGGGCGTCACGCCGTCTGCGCCTTCCACGTCGGCGCACTTGAGATAGACCTTTCCGCCGATGACGCTCACATAGCCCTTGGTGCCAGAGACAAAGGACTGCATCGGGTCCTGCACATCGACCCATGCCGCCGCCAGCGTCGCAGTCACGCCGTTCGGGAAGACGAGGATCGCCTCGCCTGATTCGTCGCAGTCGCCGTAGTGGCCCGTGACGACCTTGATGTCAGACACGACCTTGGCGGGCTTGCCGAACCACCACATCAAGATGTCGAGAGCATGGGTGCCGAGGTCGCCGAACGCCCCGCAGCCCGCGATGGACGGGTCTGCCATCCAGCGCCAGTCCGTGTCAAACCACTTGCCGAGGGAGCCCGAGTGGCAGTTGGAGTAGCGTGCGCGGGTGATGGTGCCGAGCGTGCCGTCCTGGATGAGCTTGCGGATGAAGAGGTTCTGGGGCAGGCCGCGCTGGAAGTAGCCTGTGTTGAAGACAACGCCCGCCTCATTGAGCTGCTTGGCTGCGACAAGCGCGTCCTTTGCGGAGAAGCCCAGCGGCTTTTCCGCGTAGGTGTGCTTGCGGGCAGCCGCCGTCTTGGCGATGAGTTCACCGTGGCGGTTGGTCTCAGAGCAGATGATGACAGTTGTGATGGAGGCGTCTTCGAGGATGGTCTCTAGCGGGAGCACGCGCGAATGCGTGGCCTCCGCGTTCTTCGCGGCACGGGCAGCGTCATGGTCCCAGACGCCTGCGACCTCGACGTCCTTCCGTTCAGACAGCATCCTGATAAAGCCAGGCGTGTGAATGTGTGCGCAACCGACAAATGCAACTTTTAGCATGATGGTACTCCTTATTTTCTGTTCCGTGTGCGGAGCGCAAGCTCCGCGATAGTTTACAAGCGACGGGGGGCTTCCCCCGAACCCCCGACGCCACTACTAGCGACGGGGGGCTTCCCCAGAACC
>JAFTAC010000176.1 GCA_017458805.1 Victivallales bacterium
CTGTGTAATCTGTGGTTAAAAAACTACCCTTGTGGGGAACATAGCATTTGCAAAAAGCAAAATAGAGTTTTACGCACAAGGTTGTAGAGCAGAAAATGCATCTCCTATAAAATTACAAAGACACATCCTGCGACACAGTCAAACAGGTAGTAGATGAGCCCCCAAAGGAAACAAGCATGAAACTCAAGTCATTCTGGCATGGTATCCTCCCCGCAATGCTGCTGTCGTTGGCTGTTGGCCAAACATATGCATTCACCAACTTTGCCACTGAGATTTCAACGACCATCGGGTGTTCCCTGGCACGTGTCCAGTTCGCCTTTTCGCTGGGCATCTTCTTCCTGGGCATGGGGGCCGCCTTCTTCGGCAAGTTTGTCGAGAAGGACGTGAAAGGCGCCACCGTCTTTGGCACCGTGCTCTTCATCGCAGGACTGCTGCTTACCCAGGTTGCGGTGCGCTGCCACTCCCTCTGGCTGCTTTATGCGGGGTATGGGGTGCTGCTTGGACTGGGCACTGGCATCATCTACATCTCCCCCGTAAAGACGATGATGATGTGGTTCCAGCACAGAAAGGCGGTGGCCTCCTCGATTCCGATTATCTTCTTCGGTCTGGGCTCGACCTTGTCCACCTTCCTGTTTCCGCTCTTCATGAAGCAGGGGATAGAGCGTGTCTTCATCTGCTATGCGGTCTTCTATCTGCTCATGATGGGGCTTGGCGCCCTGCTGCTTGCCAAACCAGAGGGTTTCAGCCTGGAAGTCGCCAAAGGCTCGGCTGACTTTTCGTATGCAAACCTGCTGAAGGATCGCTTCTTTGTCCACTCCTGGCTCTTTATGCTTCTGAACATCTCCGCAGGGCTGTGCCTGATTCCGCTTTCCAAGCAGATGATGAACTCGGAGATGATTGGCTATGGCAAAGGGATGATCATGACCATCGTGGCCTTGTCTGGCGTCTTCAATGGATGCGGACGCTTCGTGTTCGCCTTCCTTTCCGACTGTCTCAAACGACGCACGAACATCATTTATTTCATCCTGGGGATATCGCTGGCGTCGATGCTTGTGACCTCCGTCTGGCCCCTTGCCATTGGCGTGGTACTGCTCTTCATCAACTCGTGCTATGGTGCGGGCTTCTCGGTCATGCCAGGCATCCTCTCCGACAGGTTTGGAATGTCCGACATATCCAAGATACACGGGGCCGTGCTTTCCGCCTGGGGAGTCGCGGGGCTCATCGGCAACAACCTTTCCATGATGGTACAGGGGCGCTATGGATACCATGCCGTCCTGTGGATGATCTGCGGTCTCTATCTAATCAATATAATAAACTGGCTTCTCCAGGAGGCAATTGCTGGAGAATCAGCGAAAAGCAAATCGCTATGACCCCATTGGCGCTTCCCTAGTACTTAATTGATTTAATTCGAATACATCTGCACTGTTCTTTTGGGCTGCTTTTCCGTGAATGGCTCCTTGCATACGAGGGTATGCGCGTCGCCATTCGCAAAAAATCATCTCCAAAACTCCAATGCAATGTGTATCCGAATTAAATCAATTAAGTACTAGACGCGGCACCCCTCGCAGAACCAAAACAATGAACACACCCCAACCAGACATCCACATTTCCAGCATCCCAACCGCATCCACCACGCTGGACTACGCAAGAATCGCTGGCGGTCAAAAGCCATTCGTTCTTCTTCCTGGGCTATATACCAAGAGCCTCATGCCTCTTGCGCCCGCTGTCGCAATGCAATACAAGCGCTTTCTCGGCAACTACACCATCACCATGTTCGACCGAGTGTCGGAGCCTCCAGAACACTATACAGTGAGCGACATGGTTGCCGACACCATCCGCGCAATGGACGCTCTCCACATCCGAGACGCCTATATGATGGGCGTTTCCGCAGGGGGCATGGTGGCGCAGGCTATCGCCGCAGAACGCCCCAACCTGGTGAAGAGCCTTGTCATCGGTTCAAGCACATACGCCATGACGGAACATGCCAGAGGCATTCTCAACAATTGGTCAGCCCTTGCCAAGGCTGGAAAAGCGGACGAACTGGGCCGTTCCTTTGCAGAACTAATCTATACTGAAGCTTTCTATGCAAGGCATAAAGAAGCGATTCTCGCCTCCCTTGCAGGCACGACAGAGGCCGAACTGAAGCGCTTTGCTATCTTCGCAGACGGTCTGTGCAGCTTCGACTTAGTGGCCAACCTTCGCGCTATCACCTGTCCCGTGCTTGCCATAGGCGGTGCACTTGACCGTATTTTCCCACCCGAGCAGGCCAAGCAAATCGCACAGCAGACAGGTGGCAAGAGCTTTATTTTCAATAACTACGGTCATGCCGTCTATGACGAGGCTCCCGACTATCTGAACAAGGTCTGGGAGTTCTTTGAAGAGAAGTAGCTGTATAGAGGTAATTTCAAAACTATCATCGAAATGCGCGTCGATATGAACACATTGGCGTTGGCAACGCCTCTCGCCGCACGA
>JAFTAC010000002.1 GCA_017458805.1 Victivallales bacterium
GTGGCAGAGGAAGTGGTCGTTGGGGTTGGCGACGGGGGAGATGTTGTCAACAAGGTAGTGGTTCGCGTATGAGAAGCCTGTCGGGGCGGCCACGATGCGGTGGTCGAGCTGGATGTTCTTGGTGCCTTTGGGGATAGAGTATGGCATGTCGATGGAGATGCGGAGGTAGTTGCCGTCCTCGGCCCGTCCCGTGTATTCGCCTTTGGGGATGGTGATTTTCAGCACCTTGCCTCCTGAAGGCGAGGTGGGGTCGTCAACGATTTCCACGCATGTGTTCTCCTTCAGGCTTGGTGAGAGATTGACCGTCACGTCGCCCATGCCCTGCTCGAAGTCGGCGACGATGCGCGGCTTGGGTGCGGCGCCGTCGTTCACGCCGACGCGCTTCACCATCGCGGCTGGGTTGAAAGGCTCGGCGGGCTTGGGGAGAGGATGGTCGGCACCATACGCGGAGAGTGCCAGCAGGACAGGCGAGATGCCCTCGGTCTTCTTTGTGCCGAAGACGATGGTCTTGATGGGCTTCTCGGGGTGGGGATTCCGCCAGTCGAAGATGCCGAAGCTGTAGTAGCGCTGGTCTGAATCCAGCCCACGGACGGCAAAGCGCATGGCCGTGCCGCCGAATGTGCGGTTCCAATCGACAATTTCGCGGCGGTAGCCCAGATTGACGACAGTATTGGTGCCGTCGGCGTAGGTCACGTCCAGTGTTGCGACAACTGGGTACTGGAAGCGCTTTTCACCGTAGAAACGCCCGCCAGCGTAGGCGCGCGGATTAGTCGAGCGTGAGGCTGTCATCAAGAAGGAGAGTTGGCTTGCCTTGCGGCTGCCAAGGGAAATGGCGATGGCCTGGCGGTTGGTGCGGTCGTCCTTGTAGCCTGTCAGGCGCAGGCCGTAGTACTTCCCGCCTGGGGAGGTCACGAGGTGGAAGCGTTCAGGCAGGGCGGCAAGGGCCGCCTTCAGCTCCGCCGTCTCCGCGTCTGTGGTGAAATGCGGGAAACGTCCTGTACACGAAAGCTCCGCGTTCACGGAGTTTTCCAGCGGAACGGGGCCCGCATGCTCTAACTGCGGGCGCGCGACAAGTTTCTCGGGGTAGAGGCGTCGCATCATCTCGAATGTGCCGTCATAGCCGAGGGAGGCGTAGTGGGTGTCCGTGAGCCGCCACATGTAGTCTGCGCCGTTGACGAAGCCGCCGAGGCTGTCGGGCGTCTCCTTGGCGAGGTCGTAGAGCATCCCGCCATTGCTGTAGTACCAATAGACCATCGTGCTGGCGCGACCACCGTACTTTTGGATGAGCCGAGACATGTTCCAGACGTTGAGCGGCTTGCCGTTGACGGCATGCCCGATGAGCTGGAACTCCTTGAAGGGGATGATGTTTGGCTCGCGCAGAACATCGGTGTAGTTCCACCAGAGGATGTTCGTGCGCCTGTCCAGTTTCTCGCGGAGGGCGTCGCCGACGCTCCACCGTCCTGGAAGGTTCAGGAAGGAGTCGTGGCAGACGATGGGCGTGGCGCCCGCTTCAAGCACCTGCCCTTCGTACTGCTTAACAATGCCTGCGAAGAGTTCCAGCAGGTTGGCGTTCTTGCATTTGGGGCATTTCCCATGGGGACCGAGGTAGAACTCGTCCATCATCAGGAAGAAATCCTTTGGCTTGAAGAGTTCCAGGTGCTCCTTGATGGCCATGGCGGTGAGGTCGCGCGCCTGCTGCGAGAGGGGACAGGGCTGGCTGGACCAGGCTCTGTCTGGCGTGCCCTCGGACATCTTCTCCCAGTCGGGATGCCCCGTCATCCAGAGTGCGTGACTCCAGACCTGCAACGTGGGCGTGATGGCGATGTGGTGCCTGGCGCAGTACTCCTGGATGTCCAGCACCTCTTCGCGCGTGAAGGCGTTGCGGCGCTTGGGGAAGGGGTTCTCCGTGAAGGGGAACGCCTCTGCCAGCTCCAGCAGAATCCAGTTGATTTTCAGTTTCGCCAGCACATCCAGCATCTTTTTCAGCTGGGGGATGTTTTGGGGTGGCATCCCACGGATGGTGAAGAAGTAGCCGCGCTTGTCCAGGTCGGGATAGTCGGTGATACGGCAGCCAGGGAGCTGTGGCGAGGGCACGTCGTTGATGATGTTGCAGAGAGTCTGCGCCCCGTAGAAAAGGCCAGCTCCGCTACGGGAGCGGACGGTCACGCCCTCCTTGTCGATGCGGAGGAGATAGCCTTCCGCGTGGGCGGGTTCCGTGGCATCGTCAATGATGAAACGGCAGTTGGCCGCCGCATTTCCCTGCGCGGTCTGGACTTTGGTTTCGGGGAAGCGTTGCAGTGCCTCGGCCAGCAGGTCCACGATAAGCTCCTCGCCAGAGGGAACCGATACCGTCAGCGTTGGCGGCAGCGTATATGCTTCAGAGGCCGCCTCGTATTTCTGGACGCCTGGCACCAGCACAGGCGTCCCTTCACGCATGAACTCCGCAAACGGCATCACCGTCGCATGAAGCATCGCGGTGACAAATACCAACAATGGACAAAACAGTTTTTTCATAATAGTATAGCTTAAATGGTTATTGCAACACTTCTGGTGCGCAACTTCTGGTGCGCGCAACGCGCGCACGTTAGCCCCCAAAAACAAGTTCTTCGCCCCTCCTGCTAGAGGATGTTTCCTCCTCTAGCTAGAGGGACGTGCATTTTCACTGGAGTTAACGGTCGCGCGTTGCGCGCCCCAGTTCACGAATTGACACCTCATCGACCCAGACGTCTGTGGTGCCCAAGTTCACGAACACCACAGGTGTCTGCGTACAGTTGAATATAGTGTCTGGAGTTTCAAATTCAAGCTCCTTGACGCTCCATTTGCGGTCGCCAGCGTGCGGCTTGTAGGTAACGGGCTTGAAGGTCAGGGAGACCTGGCCCTGCCGTTCGCTGTAGGAGAAGGACTGGAGCCTCAGCTCGCCCTCGTCGCCACCAAAGCGCACAGCAAACGTAAGGCGGTACTTTGTGGCTGGCTTCAGCACGACGTTCTGCTGGGAGTTGTAGTACCACGGAAGCTTGGCGGTCTCCTTCGGGTAGTTGAAGCGTCCGTAGGGACCAGCCAGCGTCTTCGGGAAGGGTAGCGGAACCGTGCGGGCGGGCAGGCGCAGGGCATAGCGACCCTTGTAGGGTGCGCTTTCGTCGAGGAGACCGCCCAGGGCCTGCTTGTCCAGCGGTTTTCCATCCAGCTGCTGCATGGCGTGTACGTAATATTGCGGATTGGTGCCCCAGTAGTCCGCCGCCATCGTCTTGCCCGTATGGCTCTCGAAGGAACCGTTGCAGATGGTCGGCAACACATATTCCTTGCGGTGGATGTCGTTTACGTCCAGCGTGATGCATTCTAGCTTCGAGAGGCTTTCCCGTCCCTGCAAGGGCACTTCAAGCCGACGGAACTCGCCGCCGCGCAGGGAGACGCTGGCGGGCAGTCCTGCCACTTTGAGGCCCTCTGGCAGCGACAGCTTGAGCGGCGCCACCACGCGCCCGTCGCCGAAGTTCATCAGCGAAATGCGCAGTACATCGGGGCCCTTCTGCTGGGGCCAGATCAAATCAGCGCGCACCAGTTCGCCCTGTGGCATGCGCACAGGTATGAGCAGCGACGACGCGCGGTCTGCGGGAACGTTCACGGAGAAGCACTCCCCCTCCTGCTCGATGGCCACTGGCTCGGTGCGCTGCCCCTCCATCAGGTAGGCCAGCGCATTGACGGGCAGCTCCGCATCAGCTGGCAGGATGTTCCTGCGGAAACGCAGCTTAGCGCCCGCCCGCTTCTCCTCGTTGCGGATGTTCACGAGAAGACCACAGTGGTCCTTGTCGTTGCGTAGGAAGTACTTGGCGATGACACCCACGCAAGAGGCCTCCAGCCCCACGTCGTCTCTGAAGACGCCGTTGTACATCCAGTCCCTGATGCGGTCACGGTGCATGATGAAGTGCCGTGCGTTTCCTGCGTAAACAGGCACGTCTGAGCGGGCGATGAGATGGTAGTCGCGCAGGGCTTCATCCCAGTTGGGCACACCGTCCTGCGGGTGGTTTGCCTCGCCACGGAAGAACTTGATTTCAGGGAATGCGAAGAGCAGCGGTGCGCCGTCCAGCGCGTCGGGGCCGCTGCGCAGCCCCATCTCCTCGAATTGCAGCAGATAGTCGGGCGAGCCTTCGCCGTTGATGATGCAGTCCCTGCCCGACTTGCGCGCCTTTTCGTGGACGGCTGTGAAGAGCCTGCCAAGCCCCACCATCTTCATGCCGTACTGCTTGCCGTGGTCGTGGGCGGGGTTGTAGCAGTTCACATAGACGCAGGACTCGTCGGCGTAGATGCCAGAGAGCTTGTAGGTGTCGAAGTAGTGGTCGTGCATGACGAACGTCGCATAGTCGGTCCATTCGTGCGTGGCGGTACACATGGTGCAGTCGGGTGGCGCATAGCCCCAGGTGCTGAGGCGACCGAACTCGTTGCGGTTGCCCGCCTTTTCCGAGAAGCCTGGCTTGGCCAGCGTCTCGATGAAGGGGATGGCCTCCCTGGGGAATTGGTTTATGGTCGGCTCGGTCTCGTACTTGAGCGACCAGCCGTAGTGGTCCCAGTACTGGATGGCGGGCTGCCCCGCCTCCGCAAGGGCCTGGTGCTGTGCGCTGACCGCCTCAGACGTACCATAGTTTGGGCAGTAGAGGTGCGTATAGCCAACTTTGCCCCAGACAAGCCAGTGCATCTCATAGCCCAGCCAGCGATAGAGCGGTATCATCAGGTTTTCCGTTCGGTCAGGCGGATAGTATGCTGCGTGTGCGCAGGCCGTGACATTCTTTGCGACGGGGCTGTTCACCTGCGAGAAGTCCATCCATGTGTGCGCCCATTTCCCGTAGAGTTCGCAGACGTCGTGCTCGTCGCCATTGTAATATCCCGCCGCGTACTTGACGGTGCCGCTTTTGCCCGCTTCCACCATGTAGTAGCGCGTGGTGCTCATTCTGACGGCGCTTCTGCCCTCGTTTGGCTTGAAGGTGAAATGGATGCCGATGCCGTCTGGGTTGCGGTTTTGGATGGTGAAGGAGCCGATGCCCTTGGCGTGCATTTCCGCATAGCCCATTGAGTAGGAGCCTGGCCAGGGGCCGTCGATGAGGCCGCGCCCTCCCAGGGCCGCGCCTGGCCAGCCGAAGGCGCACAGGTTGCGTATGGCCGTGAAGGTGCTGTTTTCGGGCTCGCAGCAAAGGCGCACGTCCCTGAATGTGGGGAAGGTGATGTGCCTGACATCCTCCTTGGAGGCGTTGTCGAGGGCAAGCTCCCACTGGGGGAGCTGCCCGTCTTCCACGGTGATTGTCACGGTAGCGGCGACTTGCTCGTTGCAGAGCGCGTACTTGAGCGTCAAAACCTGCTTCGTGCCTTCCTTGCGGCTGCTTCGCTCCACGAGATTCCCAGGCTCGGGGGCGACAATGCGGTAGCCCGTCTTCAGCGTGCCTATCTGGAAGTTGAACAGCGGCAATTGGCAGCCTTCGGGGAGAAGGGGCCGGCCGTCCGCCAGAAAATAGCCTGTCAGATTGCCTGTGGTGCGGTCGAAGAGCAGCCGCTGATCCTTGTCCTGCAAGGCGATGGCGGTGCTTTGCGCCAGTTTTGCCGTTACGGTCGGTATGGCGCCTTTGAAATGGCCCCGCAGCACAAAGGCACGGTGCTCCCTCATGGGCAGGCTGAGGGGTGCGAAGGTCTTGCCGCTGTCGAATGAAATCTCGAAGCTGGACTCATCGCAGTCGATGTCGAGCAGGCGTCCCTCCACCTCGGCGTACTCAATCGTGGCCGTGGTGGCCAGCTTCCGTGTGGAACTCTTTGGCATCGTGGTCTTTTCGGGGGCCTTTGCCTTGTCGCCTTCGGGTACAAGCGCGATGGCCGCGCAGTTCATGTAGTGCATCCCCCAGAGCAGGCGCAGGCAGTGCTCGCCAGCCGCCAGCTCGGTGGCATTTCCCCCGCACCAGTAGTAGGTGCCCTTGTAATAGGCTCCCTGCGTGGAAGGCGCACCCTTCCCTGAGCCCGTAATCTCCACGCGCTTGTTGTCGATGCTGTAGCCGTATTTCAAATAGACGTTTTCAGGCCTGTTGAACTCCATAATGATGGCGGTGGTGGGCAGCGTCATGCGCATGAGGAAATAGGGGCGGTATCTGCCAGGCTCCTTCAAGGCGAAGTCGAATGAAACCAAATTGCTGTTCAGGCGCCCCTGGTGGAGCACCATTTCACCGCCAAGCCGTTCGTCCTTCTCCAGCCAGGAGCGCTCCTTCGGGGCCAGCACCATGTTGTCGGCGTCGGTGATTCTGGCGAAGATGCAGCCGTCCTTGTCCTGCACAAGGGGATTCGAAAAATGCAGCTCGTCCCCCTGCCAGCGGGCTCCGCTCCATTTGGCGGGCTGAAGCAGGATGTTGCCGCTGGTGGTCTCCATAGATTTGTCCAGGCGGCTTTTTTCAGGCGGCAGTTCAGTGGATACAAGGTAGTTGACCCTCAGCGCCTCGATCATTGGCATTTCGTCAGGCGTCTTGCTGGCCATGGCGACCTTGACCAGCAGAGGCGTGTTTTGCGTGCAGTCGGGCAGCCTGTCGCCAGGCGCCACCGTGAA
>JAFTAC010000177.1 GCA_017458805.1 Victivallales bacterium
TGCAGATGTTGGTGATGTCGATTTCGCATTCGACCAGCTCCTTGCAGGTGGCGCGCATGTCCAGGGGGACGGAGTTTGCATGGGCGAGAACATTGGCATAGCATATCCTGTCCAGTGCGCATTCCGCCACCATGATATCCTTGTCCTTCTCCAAGGCCAGCACGATTTCTGCGAGGGCTTCGGCGGTCATGCCGCTGGAGAGGGGAAGCCGCGCGATGAAGGCCGCCGTGCCAGTTGCCTCCAGCAGCTGTTCTGCATTGAAGGAGGGCAGCCCTGGCGCGTCAATCAGCAGCCAGGAGACATCCGCTTCGCGTTCGGGGAAGAACCTGTAGTGCAGTATGGTCTTGAGGTTGCTGTAGTAGGTTTTTGCGATGAGGGAACGGTAGAACTCGGCTGCTGCTTCATCCAAAAGGCGCGCCGTGCGGTCGAGAAAGCGGATTTCCCGTGCCATAAGCTCCTTGTTGAACTCCTCGCGCGTGGGGGCGTCTAGCCCGAAGGCGTGCAGATTCCTCTGGAGGGCTTCGGGTGTGCCGCTGCGGAGCAGCTTGTCCAGCGCATCGCCCTTCACGGCATTTGCCCACACCCCATGCAGTTTGGCAAAGATGAAGTCGTGGCTGGCGTTTGTATTGGGAACTGGCATTGTGCTACAAAAATGCGCCCAAAAAAGGTGTAATCAAGGTGTGGGGAAAAGGAGAGCCTGCACGGTTTCCTGAAGGTGGGAGTTGACCGCTTTCCGAAACTCGGCAACCTTCTCCTCCATCTTTTTGTCGGCCTCCTGCAGGCTGGCCACCTTGTTGTTTTCAGCGGTGGCAACCTTTTCCTTCACGAGGGTTTCAACCTCGGTCGCCAAGGCGACCTGTGCATCCGCCAGAATCTCGTTGGCCTTGCGGCGCGCTTCCTCAAGTATGACTTTGGCTTCAAGGCGCGCGGAGGTGACGATGTTGTCGGCCTCCCGCTCCACTGCCAACATTCTTTTCAGGATGTCATCCATAGCGGTTACGCTTCTTCGGGAAGCTCTTCCTTCTTGATGATGCGAATGATTTCCTCGGCGGAAGCAGCCTCCTTGATGCTCTCCAGCAAACCAGGGATTTCAATCAGGCGGCTGATTTCCGACAGCGCCTCGATGTGAGGACCAGGATTGCCGACCTCCGAAAAGAGGGTCAGAACGACGTGGACGGGCTCGTCGTCCAAAGAATCAAAGTCCATGCCGTCACCACGAATAATGCCAAGGGCCATGACGACCCCTTTGATGCCCATGATTTTGCCGTGCGGGAGCGCAAAGTCGGGGGCAATGCCCGTGGACATCTTCTGCTCGCGCTCAATCAGCGCCATCACCGCCGCCTCGCGGTCCACGATAATTCCCGCGCGGACGAAGAGCTGCACCATCTCCTCAAAAAGCTCCTCCTTGGTCTTGGCTTTGACATTCAACTTTATGAGAGAAGGAGTTAGAACTTCCGATATTAACATAGTATCCTCACCAATTTCCCACTTAAGATACCCGTGGAGAAAAACACAACAAGGGGGCATCACGGGATGCCCCCTTTTTTCTAGTACTTAGTCACCTCATTATTCCCAGGTCAGGACGAGCTTGGCGAAGTAGGTGGTGTCCAGACGGTCCTTGTCAGGAGCAACCTGGTTGTGGTAGTCGTTGGTAACACCAATCTTGAGAACCCAGAACTTGGAGCCGCCCAGAGGCATGGAAAGCGAGCTCTCATGGAGGATGCGGTAGTCGTCGCCGTCTTCAAAGGAGGGGGTGTAGGTGACGTCGGTGACGAGGGTGCCCAGTTTCTTGAGCATCAGGAACTCATCAACTTTGATTTCGTGATGGTAGTTGACCTCAGCACCAATGCTGCTGTCGGTGTCGCGGTCGCTCGCGTAATGCTTGTAAATATGGGTAAGACCGAGGCGGAAGCGAACCTTCACGTCATCAGTGTCAACGGCATACCAGCCATAACCAGCGGCACTAGTGATGCTGGGGTCGAGGTCGTTGATTTTGTCGTACTCATACTCGCTGCGGACATACCAGGTGTGGGAGGATTCAACGATGCGGCGCTCGTAGTCGGCGCCGAAGATGAATTCCTTTTCCGTGGTGGCATGGTTTTCACGGGAGTGGACGCCGTTGACATAGAGCAGGAGCCTGTCTTCTGGACCCGTCATCGTGGCCTTGAAGCCAGCGCCCTGGGAGGCCTTCTCGGTGTTGCCCGTCTTGCCCGTGATGTCAATGCTGGCCTCATACTTCCACTTGCGGCCTTCTGGGGGCTTGGGCAGGGTGGGGTCCGCTGCGCCCATCGGCCAAAGGGCAGAGATGCCGGCCACGGGGGTCGCCTCGGAGAGCTTGGCCTGGGACTTGCCTGTGGCGGTGGCCAGGTTCACGTCTGCATCGGTCTTGATGCTCTCGATCTTCACCTGGTCAATGGTCAGGTCGCCAGCAAAGTCGGTCTTGATTTTGACCTTGCCTTCGAAAACCTGCTCAACGGAACCAATGATGGTGGAGCCATTGGTGAGCTTGATCTGGTCTGCAGTGGCTGTGAAGCCGAGGCCGCACGCCATGAGAACGGCTGCTAATCTTCCAAAACGCATAATTCAGTCTCCTCTGTTTTGTTGGTTGAAAAAATGTTCAGAAAA
>JAFTAC010000178.1 GCA_017458805.1 Victivallales bacterium
AAAACTCCATGAAATCGTCTTTTTCCGCGTATTTTCACGCGGAAAAAGACGAATCTTCATACAGGGTCAAAGACCCTGACTACAGTTTTGCAACAGCCCCTTACGCATAGTCGCGCACTACGTGCGCTGGCCGCTTTCGCGGCCCAACTTCCAATTCCATTTTCGCCTTCAACAAAACCGCGCTATAACTTATTCTGAGGGAAAATCTAAGCTACAGGCGTTCTACCTCAGCCTCGCTGTCCTTGACGAGCAGCGCGCTGACGGCCTTGGCGAAGGCCAGCGGGTCTTCCAGAGGCATTTGCGCCGTCAGAAGGGCCTCGCCGTAGAGCATGGAGGCGTATTCGTCCAGCTTTGCGTTCTTGGCATCCTTCGCCACCAGCTTGCGCATGGAGACAATCAGCGGATGCGACGCGTTGATTTCCAAAATGCGTTTGGATGGCGGCATGTCGGGGGTGATGCTCTTCATCATGCGCTCCATCGCAGCGCCATACGCACCCTCGTCGCCAACGAGGCAGCATGCGCTCTCCGTCAGACGGTTGGAGAGGCGGACCTCCTTCACCTTGTCGCCAAGTTTCTCCTTGATGACGGCCAGCAGGTCCTTGTTCTCCTCTGCATCGGCCTTGCGCTGTTCCTCCTTCGCCTTTTTCTCGTCCTCAGTATCGAGGTCGATGTCGCCATTGCCGATCATGCGGAATTTCTTTTCCTTGTAATCAGGCAAGTCGGTCATAATCCACTCGTCAACGGGGTCGGTGCAGAAAAGCACCTCGTAACCCTTCGCCTTGAAGGCCTCCAGCTGCGGGGAGCTGGCAGCCGCCTGCTCGTTGTCCGCAAACAAGTAGTAGATTTCCTTCTGTGATTCAGGCATACGGGAAACGTAGTCCGCCAGTGTGGTCTTCTTGCCAGTCTCCATCGTGGAGCTGGAGAAGAGAAGCAGCTCGCTCAGACGTTCACGATTGGCGAAGTCGGTGTGCAGCCCTTCCTTCAGCACTGGACCGAAGGCTTCCCAGAACTTGAGGTACTTGTCGAAGTTCTTCTCCTTCATCTCGTCCAAGGTGGAAAGCACCTTGCTGACGAGGTTCTTCTGGATGAGGCGCACCGTCCTGTTCTCCTGGAGGATTTCACGGGAGACATTCAACGGCAGGTCGGATGAATCCACGACACCGCGCAGGAAGCGCATATAGCTTGGCACCAGCTCCTCGCACTTGTCTGTGATGAAGACGCGGTGCACGTAGAGCTGCACGCCTTTGTCCTTCTGCTCTGGCATGAACATGTCGAAGGCGGGCTTCTCGGGGATGAAAATCAGAGCGCGGAACTCCGTCTGTCCTTCCACGTTCCAGTGGATGGTCTCCAGCGGGTTCATAAAATCATGGCTGATGTGGCGGTAGAATTCGTTGTACTCCTCCTCCTTGACCTCGGACTTTGCCTTCTGCCAGATGGCCTTCATGGAGTTCAGCGTCTCCTCCTTGATGGTGACGGTCGGCTCCGCACCTTCGACGGGCTTGCCATCGTCGTCGTACTTGCGCTCCTCGCGCCGTATGTCCATGCAAATCGGGTGTTCGACATAGTTGGAGAAGCGTTCGACAGTCTTGCGAATCTTCCACTCGTCCAGGAACTCCTTGTTGTCGTCCGTCAGCTTCAGGATGACATCTGTGCCACGCCCGTCGCGCTCGGCAGGCTCGATGCTGAAGAAGCCATCGCCCTTGGAGTTCCAGCGGAACGCCTGCCCGCCTTGCTTCTTGGTGACGATGGTCACCTCGGAGGCGACCATGAACGCAGAGTAGAAGCCCACGCCGAACTGGCCAATCAGTTCAGGCGACAGTGCGTCCTTGTTCTGCTGAAGCTGCTCCATGAACCGCTTGGTGCCCGAGCTGGCGATGGTGCCGATGTTCTCCTCAAGCTCCTTTTCGCTCATGCCAATGCCGTTGTCGCGGATGGTCAGGGTGCCTGCGTCCTTGTCGGGTATCAGTTTGATTTTCCACTCGGTGTCCTTCTCAATGCCGTCCTGCCCCGTCAACGAGGCGAAGCGCGCACGGTCAATGGCGTCGGATGCGTTCGATATCAGCTCGCGGAGGAAAATCTCCTTGTTCGAATAAAGGGAGTGGATGACAAGATCCAATAGTTTCTGTACTTCTGTTTTGAATGGACGTGGTTCGGTCATAATAGGTTGCCTTCTTTCCTTTGGGAAACACATATTTTCACCCTGTTTGAAACCGTTTCCCAATGGTTTCAGCAGGTTTTTGTTTGTTTGACAGAAAACTATTCAGAAGGGGAGCTAATTGCCACAGGCCGCCTGTTTTTCTGCACCTTGCCGCTCCGCTTCGCTACGCGGCACGGTGCAAAGAGACTGGTGACTGATGTGTCCGTGGGTTGCGCTCGCCGCTAACGCGGCTTCGCTTCACCCACGGCTATGTTCCTGTCGCCGCTATGCGGCTTATCCTTCTGAATAGATATGTTTGACAGGAAACTGCCTGAAATGTTCCTACATATTCAGGTCAATTTTAATCTTCGGGAAGGCGGTGAGCTGGAACATGATCATCGCCTCGAAGTCGTTGTTGTCCCAGCCGACGCCCACCGCCATGGTCCAGCAGTGCAGTTGCCTCCGCAGGATATAGCGGTGTTCGGAGAGGCGGCTCTTGTCGAAGTCGTACTCCGCCGAAATCTCCAGCGAGGTGATTTGATTCAGCGGGATGAACAAGTCCGCCACAATCACGTCGGCGGACTCGAACCGCTTCTTGAGGTAGCTGCTTTCGCCAGAGAGATCAACCAGTGAACTGCCCATCGACCAGACACTCCGCGAGATGTGCTCGTTTCGGTAGATGTAGCGCGTCCTGAAGTTCAGTTCATCCTCCTTGCCGATGCGGTAGCCGACTTCGCCTCGCTGAATGTCCCCCTCGCCGATGTCATGGACAAGCGCCGCCCAGAAACTCAAGTCCTCCCGTGGATTGAAGTCCAGCCGATTCCCCAAATCCCCTGGATGACGTCCTGACTCCTCGCCTCTGTCGAAATGGAAGTCAATGTAGGACTGGAGGCGCAAGACAGGCGACGTGCCCTGTTCCCGCCGCGTCAACAGCCGCTGGTCAACGCCCAGGCGGATGAAGTGCTGCTTTTCCAGGCGGTCGATATCGTCGAAATAGTAGATGTGGTCGCGGTCATGGGACGGCTCGGGCGCATACGTGTAGTTGACGTATGGCTCTACAATATGGCGCAACCCGTTGATCTCCAGCGTCTCGTTGGAGAGTGCCATCCAGTCGCCATAGAGGCTTGTGCGCAACTCCGCCCCGGTTTCGAATGCCATGCGCATAATCTCGCCGCCTTCGGCATCGTAGTAGTTGACCTGCTCCTTCGCGTAGGGCTTGTCGGGGTTATCAACTTCCAGCATGTCCGCCAGGTCGTTCTTCGTGACGCGCCGCTTGCTGGAACGGCTGTAGTAGGTTGCGGCCAGACCGCCTCGCGGCGTGAATGTTGCCTTGTCCCACAGCGATATGGGCAAATACAAGAAGTGCTGCGAGTGAAGCCGCCAGCTTTCGTAGTTGTGCGGGTCGTCATAAAGCCCCTCGACGTAGATGTCGGGGATAAGGCTTGACCGTCTGCGGTCGAACTCACGCCATTTCAAGGAGTAATATCCAAGTTGCGTAGAGGATGCATACTGGAGTGGCGTGTAGGGCACCGTCCATCTCGGCACCTCGAAGCGCAGTTCGGGAAGGGATTCCACCACCGTGTAGAAGTCGTTGACGCGCGGACGCACCGCCAGCCCTACGCTGAAAAACTCGCTGTCATACATGAAATCCACGAATGTCTTGGGCTGCTGCTTGCGCCTGTAGTCGCTCTTGAACCACTCCTCCAGCATGTCGATGTCGCTCAACTTGTCGATATTGGCGCGCAGGGTCAGCCCCTCGGCGAGGTTTTCGCGCCAGTAAGCATTGATGCGCCAGCGTTCATCCTTCGTGTGCCAGCGCCTGTTGTAGCCGTGCTCCGTCTCGGGCGGGTCACTGTCCTTCAGACCATATAGCAGCGTCTTCACCTCGCGTTTTTCCGAATCGTACTCGCCCTCGCTGCCAAGACCAATGCCGCGCTTGCTCATCAAATCAACATAGAGATTGAGCGAGCCCTTCGGGACAGGATGCCAGATGCGCCCCAGCCGCAGATAGGCTCCGCGCTTGCCTGAATAGCCAGGACGGATGATGAACCCGCTGGTGCCATCCACGTTGCCCCAAAGATAGGGGAAGTAGAAGACGGGCACCCCGCCGAACTTCAGCATGACATGCTTTGCAGAGAAGGTCCTGTCCTCGTTATACTTGACGCTGGATGCGTAGAGGCAGTAGTGCGGCTCATGTCTGTCGCAGGTGGAGAGCCACAGCTTGCTCATCTTCATGCTACCCTTGTCATCTGTTGCGCCACCCTGCCCCGCACTGTGCCATATCGGCGAATCCAGGCGGTATGGGCCGAAATTCAACTGGCGTTTCTCCAGATTGCCGCTCACGGCGGGAGCCTCCCAGCTGCTGCCATCCTCCGATGTGATGTGGACGTTCCCTGCGGCTTTGAACTCAGTGGTCTCGCGGTTCACGGCAAGCTCGTTGGCCGTGAGGTACAGCTTGCCGTATTTCAGCTTTACATTGCCAGTCGCCTTGAAGAGGCCCGTTTCAATATCCTGCTGCATGTCGTCGGCGGAAAGCTCCAGCTCCTCCGCCTCGCCAACCACCTGCTCGACAACATCCTTCTCCTTGGCGTAAACGCACAAAGAGAGGAGCAGCAAAACTACGCAAAACCAACTGACACGCCGCATATCGTTCCTTCTAACCATCACATTCACAATTACTCAGCAGGCACAAACCGCTCCCCAAGGGCCATGGGGCTGGCACTGTCAACAAACGTTCCTTTGCCATAGACGGAGGCCTTCATGCTCGGACGCATCTTCTCCATCATCACCTTGGCATAGCCCACGCTGCACTCCGTTATTTCCAGGTTGGACTTGTTGTATTTGTAGCCCTCGTACCCTGTCATGAACATCACTTCGGCACGCTGCCCCGCCTTGAAGGGCCCCTTGATGGTGAAGGTCATGTTCAGCGGTGACTTCAGCTTCTCGGGATTTCGGCTCTTCAAGGTCAGCTTAACTTCAGGTGCATCTGCCTGCACTTCAAGGGAAAGCACATACCACCCTGCAATCAGCGGCGAGGTGCATTTCTCCTCGTCATTCCACAGGTTCGTCACCTCGACCCCAAACTTCTCCATCGGGGTGTTGGCGGGCGTCGCATACTTGCGGATGTACTCCGCCGTGATGTCCGTCACCACGTCATAGCCGAAGGGCGTCGGGTGGAGCACGATGATTTCAGGCCAGTCTGGACGCGCCCGCAACGGCTTCTCGTATTCGATGATAACCACCTTGTCACCAAAACGTTCTGGTATCTCCTTGCGAAGAATCACGTTCGTCGCCGAGCCCGCCTTGTCGCGGTACTTCATGTGCTCCACCCCCTCGGGCTTGGCGTTCTTCACGGGTGCAGCTGGAAGTATCGTTCCCCAGAAGACCTTCTCGGTGCATTTGCGCGCCAGCAACCCCTCGATAATCTGAAGGATGCGGTCCGCCGTGCCTCGTGCAATGACAGGCACGGTGTTGTCATCTTTCGCGGAGTTGCTGTCGTTTATGCCAATCAACAGATGATAGTAGCGGCAATTGGGGATGTTGTTCACGTCGTTCAGCCTCGCCAGCACGTTACCCGTGCGGTTGCCGCCCTCCCCTGCATGGCTATAGCCGAACTTCGCCGTGTGGACGCCCACGAACGCCATGTTCGGAACCTTCGCCACCAGGTGCTTTCTGAAGTAGTCCCCCTCCTGTGCCCAAGTGATGCTGTCACCTATCATGCACAGCTCTATCTGCCTGCCCGCCACATCTTTCGGTTCCACAGCCATAAGCCCCATCGAAGCCACAACCATCATCATCAACGCAAATCTGGGAATGTTCATCATCTGCTATTATCCTCTCTCAATCATCCAACTCAAAGAACTTGATGGCGTTCTGGCGGGTTATCTTGTCAAAGACCTCCTGCGACAGCTTGCCGTTGTCCTTCCACTCGATAAGCATCGGACGCAGGGACGAATAGTGCTTCGGGCCGCAGCAGTCCGTACCGAAGAAGAGGCGGTCCTGGAACTCTGTCAGGAAAGCGCATGCGAAATCGGGGTCGCGCCCCAGCGTGAACGATGCATCGGAGAGTTCGCCGTACAAGTTCGCATAGGTTCTGAAGAAAAGCGGTACCACGCCTGGCTCCGTGATGGGGCCTTTGAGGTAGGAGGTGCGCGGCCAGCGCGGCGTCTGCCCACCATCAGGGAAAAAGGCTGGCTTGCGCTGCGCGGGAGTCTTCAGCCGTTCCAGTTCCATCCAGAAAATCGGACCATGCGCAATGAACTTGAGCTTCGGAAAACGCTGCAACGAATGTTCCAGCTGCGGTAGGCCTGGCTCATCATAGAGGCCAAAGTCGCCGTCAGGCTGGTCGGAACCGTCGAACGTCACGGGCATCTCCGTGTCCTGGGCGTGCTTGAAAAGGTTCTGCACCATAGGGTGCCTCATTGGCATATTGGGCATGATTTCACCGATGCCCTTGCAGCCACGCTCCTTGTAGTACTCCATCACCTTATAGAGCGGCGCATCCACTGCGTTCGTCAGCGCACGCGGGTCGATGTTGCAGAAGGGGATGAAACGCTTGGGATACGCCTCGCATATCTCCAAAATGTCCTCGTTGGACTGCGGAAGATAAATCTCGGGGCTCACAACGGGCAGCAGGAAACCTCGCTCGATATCCTGCTCGTCATAGAGCTTGAGAAGCTCCTCGGGGTTGCAGAAGCGGCACCCGAATGGAACGGGGTGGCGGTAACAATGCGCATGGATGTCGATGAACATTTGCAAAATCTCGAATTGTCGTTTTTAGGTTGAAATGGAGAGTTTTTAAGAAAGGAACCATCTTCTCCCCGCGCCAAAGCGCGGGGAGAAGATGGTATTCCCGCAGGGCCTGGAGGCCCTGGCTACGCCCCTAAATTTCCCAACCGTCGCGGTAGGGCTCGCCATTGATGATGGCGTCGGCTTCGGGCAAGCCAACAGCCTTCATATTCTTCGCATCCCACGTGATTTTCTTGCCAGTGCGAAGCGCAAGCACGCCGCAGAGCGCAATTTCCGTAAGAATCGCCGAATATGCGAAGTTCGTGCCGCCAGGGCGTCCGCCCTTGCAGGCGTCAATCCATTCACGGTGATGGCCTGGGCTGCGCGGTATCGAGGGTTGCGGACGCACGTAGTTCTTCTCCAGCTTCTCTGGCATCAGGAAGGGTGTCGCCCCCAGGCCTGGGCAGACCAGACTGCCCTTTTCGCCGATGAACATCGTGCCGCGGGCTGGCCATTCCATGTCCTTCGGCCAGTGTTCGGGCGTCTCGGGCCTCATGCCGCCATCGTACCACGTAACCTTCACGGCGGGACGGCGTCCGCTGCTCTTGAAGAAATAGCGGCAAATACTGCCGTAGGGGATCAGCTCAGGCGACGTGTTGCCCGCCTGGCATGCCTCAATCGTCGTTGGAGCACCAAGCTTCAGCGCCCAGCAAATCACATCCATGTCGTGGCAGACGAAATCGCCAATGGCTCCCAGACCGAAGTTCCAAAAGTCACGCCAACGAACTGGATGAATGGAGGGATGGTAGGGACGGAACTGGCGCGGGCCAATCCAGAGGTCCCAGTTGGCGCCTTCGGGCACAGGCGGCGTATCCGTCGGCGGTGTGACCATTCCCTTGTTCCAACGCGTCGCACGCACCCAGGAGCACGCTTCGTGAACGGGGCCGATGGCGCCGTCCCAAATCCATTCACAGGCCTGGCGCATCCCGTCGCGGGCATGGCCGAGGTTGCCCATCTGCGTGGCAACACCCGTCTCTTCAGCAACTTGCGCCATCTTGCGCACTTCGCGGATGTTGTGCGCCAGGGGCTTCTCGCAATAGACGTGCTTGCCTTTGCGCATGGCGTAGATGGAGACGTATGCGTGCAGGTGGTCGGGTGTGGAGCAGACAATGGCGTCAATCTCGGGCATCTCATCCAACATCACGCGGAAGTCCTCGTAGGCCTTCACTTTGATACCAGGGAATTTTTCGGCCTGTGCCTTCTCCATCGCCTCGGCGACGGGGTAGCGTCCCAGCGGGGTCTTGTAGTACCAGTCATCTTGATACGAAGCAAATGGGTCTGCAATGGCAACTATCTTCACATCAGGCAGTTCCAAGAACTTCTGAAGTGCATGGAGCCCCATGCCGCCAGCACCCACCAAGGCCAGGTTCACAATGTCGTGTGTCACAGGACACGTCGTACTCTTTGCAAATGTCTTCATCATCTTCCTCACCTAAAGCTGTTTATTCTAGAGGTAATTTCTTTACCTCACTTCCTTGCAAGAAGGGCGCCATTGTCAAATGGTGCCTCATCCTGCAACAAAAAACTCAAATGTCATATGCACGAGGCCGTCCAACCAGCTCTGTCAACAGGTATGCTTCGCGCAAACGCGTGCGATTCTGTGCTAGCTTCTCAACAGAAAAACCTTGCGTATGAGGACGTTGCATAACTGCCCCTCCTGTCCTTACGGCAGCATCACGGCTTCCGCTGCTGCGTACCTGCCGTTTTTGGCGATGAGCTACGGTCTGCTGTTGTGGCACCTGTTGCTGTGCAATCGGCTGGGGCTGCATCGCTGTAGGCACGTTTTGCACCTGCCCAAACGCTCTCTCCAATTCACGCTGAAGCTCCTGATGCACCTGCTCAATCTCCTGCTGGGAAACAGGAGGCAGCTCCCCCGCACCAACAGTCTGTGGGGGCACACCACCTGTCTGATACGGCATAATAGGAATCGGACGCGGCATTTGCGGGCGCGGATGCTGCCCTTGGCGAGGATTCTGAGGCCCCCTCTGCCGTGGTGGCATGGCCGCATTTCCCCCGCTAGCCTTGATACTCCTGTAAACAACGCTTATCACGATTATGATAACCCATACGATAAGGCCTTCTGGAATAGCGTATTGCATCATTCACGCCTCCAATGCATATCGCTCAGCCCTGCGTCGGTGCCGCAGGTGGTTCGGGCTTCTTTTGGGCAACGCCCTCCGCCTCGGCCCCCTGCATGGGATCCACCAGCTTCTGGCGCATCTCAGTATCCGCCTTGAGGTTCTCCAGACGGTAGTAGTCCATGACGCCGAGCTTTCCCGTCTGCAACGCCTGTGCCAGCGCCAACGGAACTTGTGCCTGAGCCTCAATCACCTTCGCCTGCATCTCCTGGACTTTGGCGCGCATCTCCTGCTCGGCAGCGACAGCCGCAGCACGGCGCATCTCCGCCTTTGCCTCCGCAACTCTCATGTCTGCCTGGGCCTGGTCGGCCTGGAGGCGCGAACCGATGTTCTCGCCGACATCGACATCAGCGATGTCGATGGAGAGGATTTCGAAGGCGGTACCACTGTCCAAACTCTTCTTCAGTACGGTGTTGGAGATGCTGTCAGGGTTCTCCAGAACCGCCGTGTAGGTCTCTGACGAGCCGATGGTGGTGACGATGCCCTCGCCGACACGCGCGACGATGGTCTCCTCCGTGGCGCCGCCAACCAAGCGATCCAGATTCGCCCTCACGGTGACACGCACCTTCGCCTTCACCTGAATACCGTCTTTGGAGACGGCGTCGATGGTCTTGCGCCCCTGCGACTGGTCGGGGCAGTCAATCACTTTCGGGTTGACGGACATGCGGACGGCCTCCAGCACATTTCGCCCTGCCAAATCAATGGCCGAGGCCTGCTTGAAGCTCAACTGAATGTTTGCTTTGTTGGCGGCAATCAGCGCATCGACCACGTTCTCCACGTTGCCGCCCGCCATCGCATGGCTTTCCAGTTCGTCAATAACCACATTCGAGAGACCCGCCTTGTGCAGCTTGATGTAGCAGCGCACAATCAGCATGGAGTTCACCTTGCGGAAGAACATCCCCATCAGGCTGAACAAGCTGACGCTCGCACCTGATGCCTTTGCCTGCATCCAGATGCCAAAGTACATCATGAAAACAAACAAAAATACGATTCCCACCAGGATGGCAAGAATGCACAGCAACGTGATAATTGGACCCATTGTTAAAACTCCTTTGTTATTTGTGATTCATCACGATTAGTCTTATTTGCTTAATGTATTCTATTCAACGAAGAATTCAATGAATAAAGGGCAAAAAAACTACCATCTGCTCCAATATCCGAAAACCTTTACCCCAGTAACCCAGCCAGAGCCACGCACAATGCAGCCAGACATAGCCAAATGCCATTCATCGCAGTTGCTTTTTCCTGACGTCTAGCCTCATCATTAATCTCTTCAGCCGAGAGAATGCGTCCACCAGTGTCAGAAGCCAGTGTTTCAATCATCGTGACATCTGCCTGCTCTCCATTCTCCTGCCAGGTGATACTCCCCTTGCTGTCGCGAATGGGATGAAAGCGGTAATCTGCTCCAACGATAATGGGATAGACCGCAATCCCCGCTTTTTGCAGCATCCCCACAGCCTCTTTGCGCGATTCGTCATCCGAATGGTCGGCCCCGTCGGAAACAAGATAGATACGACGTACTGCGGACGATGATGCCAGTTCCAACGTGCGGCATGCGCAAATCAGCGCATCGCCGATTGCTGTTCCATCCTCGTATTCAAGAACCTCCAAAGCGAAGACGCGCTCCTTTAGAGACGCCATGCTTCGCGTCACAGGCGATACGATGAAGGCGCGGCGGGCAAAGGCTATCAGGGCGATGTTTCGCTCGGGCAGCTTCTCCAACAACTCCAACGTTATGGATTTTGCCAGCTCCAGACGTGTTTCCGCCAGGTTCTCTTCAGTCGGTTCCACTGCGCCCGCCTTCAGTCCACGCGCCTCCATGCTGCCAGACAAATCCAGCAGCAAGGCAGCCACGCCTTCGCCCTGCCCTGCTCCACCTCGTCCCTGAAAACGTGGTCCTGCCAGCTCGACTATCACGCATCCCATTGCACACAGGATGCATAGCCGTGCCAGCAGACGCTTGTTCAACCGCTTCTCGCGCTTACCAAACAGCAGTCGCGAAGGAATGATGCCATCAGGCGTCAGCCTGACAAAGCAAATGGCTGCCGCTGGTATAAGCAACAGCAGCAGCCATAATGCGCTGGGAGCGTCAAAGCTCATTATCCTTCAAGCAATTACATATTCTCAAGGAGACGCGCCAAATCATTGGCGGCATCCGACAAGCTGCCTGGATAGGCGGCTCCGCCGCCAAGGCACACCCAGCCGCTGAAGGTTTCACAGCGTATAATGGAAAGCAACTCCTTGACCTCGCCGTTGCCCTGCGCCAGCCGTGTTGCGCAGCCGTCCCATGTGGCATCAGCCAGGTCAAGCTGTCCACAGATGCGCACCATGCGCCCCTTCTTGTAGGAGGTGAGGAACGGGAACTCTGTCGCACGGACAAAGCCAGGCGGATTCAGCGCGATGCTGGCTGCCTTGTAGCCTGCAGCCGCCTCCTTGAAGGTCTTGGCCGCCAAAGTGCCGCCCTGCCCGTTGTTCGCAAAGGCAACTTCCACCTTTGCAGCCTTCGCGGCAGCAACGGCTTCTGCGGCGTTCTCGCCCAACGGGAAGATGATGCGCTTGATGCCTGCATCCTTGGCCAGCTTCACAACATCCGCAGGAGTCTCTGGCAGATAGAAGAGGCGCAGACCGCTGACAGCAATCCCTTCTTCCGCGAACTCGCCAACCGCCTTTTTGAGCTTGTCAGCCGACATCTTGGCGCACGCCTTTCCCTGGATGTAATCCAGTTCGATGTTTGAAATGCCAGCCGCCTTCAGGTTCTCAATCATCTCGGGCACATAGCGTCCAGCCAGGCGTGCGGAGGCCGTCAGCTTAAAGGTTTCCTGCGCCATCGTAGCCGCATAGATGGCGGCACGCTGCTTCACGCAGTCAGCACAGGCTGGATTGTCGCACAGGGCAAAAGCAGGGTCGTGTTCGCCGATTTCCAGCATTAAGTCATACAAATCCCTTACCTTCATCAGGCGCACCATCGCGTTGTTGATGCGCTCAATTTTAATGATGCCCTCATGGCGCATGTAGTGTTCAAGGCCGATGAAGTCGCGATGGGGGCCAGGATAGTACTTCCAGGTCTTTGTATGCTCCTTGCCATCAGGAGTCTTGAAAGTCGCCGTCGTGTCGTTGAGATAGGGCAATTCCAGCAGTGCCTCGATGGAGTGCAGTGTTGTATTGCGGTCCTGGTCAACTCCCAGCAGGCAGATGTAGCCGTCCAAATCGCGAAGACGCGTGAAGGGCGTGCCTTCGCCATGCGCCGTCGCCGCCTTCCAGTGTTCACGTCCAATCTCCTCCGCCTTTGGGCCAATGGCGGCGATGGTGCCGCGCGGGCAGTCGCTGAACACCGCGTTCGGACGTGCCTTCACCATCTCTGCAATGATGCCCAGAGCGCCAAACGCTGGCACCATCAGCGTCCCTGTCGGCCCCACGGCGTCCAGAAACGCGTCCACAACCGCATCAGGTCCGCCATCCATCGGCTCCATGCCAACATACGAACTATGCAGCATCACAATGGACCCACGCTTAATTCCCAGTTTCTTCAATGCAGACGTCAACTCTTTCTTGTTCATATTCACTCCTTAAAATGGTCGTTGGAAAATACTTTTCTATACAATAACACGTTTTTCCGATTTTTCAACACTTTCAGGTTGTATGGGCGTTGCCCAAAAGTAATGCGCGCGCTCTGAAGGAGCGCGCTTGTCAGGACGAAGCTGGAACGATCCAAGTGCGCCAGGCCAGAGAACCTGGCATACAGCCAGCGGGTGCGCGCAGCGCGCGCACATGGCCGCCCCCATATGGAATGCCGCGCCGCGCCAGCGCCGGCCCGGGCGCGCCAGGCGCACGAAAAAGCCCCGCGCGACCTGGTCGCACGGGGCTGTGGAAAAGGAGGTTGGCAGCGCGCTACTTTCCCGCGCTCCTGAGCGCAGTATCATCGCCGCGGGGGCTCTTAACGGCCGTGTTCGGGATGGGAACGGGTGTTTCAGCCCAGCAAGGGCCGCCAACCAAAGGGTTTCGGCAGGAAAACACATGGAAGGCCAGTCGTCTTCAGGGCGACAACGCCCGCGCCCGCCTGCTTCAACGCTCCCCGCCCCGCGACCGCATACGCGGGCGTCGCGGCGGGGGGCAGCGGACAAGCCTCACGGCCTATCAGAACCCCTCGGCTGAGCGTGTCGCCACGCTTGCGCCTGGGGCCTGTCCACCCGGTAGTCTCCCGGGGGCCTTCAGGACTTGCGTCGGGGATGGTCAGTCTCCGGGGAGGCTTGGCGCTTAGATGCTTTCAGCGCTTATCCCGTCGCGGCGTGGCTACCCGGCCGTGCCAATAGGCTTGACAACCGGCGCACCAGAGGCCGCCCGTCCCCGGTCCTCTCGTACTAGGGGACGCTCCCGTCAACCATCCTTCGCCTGCGGAGGATAAGGACCGAACTGTCTCACGACGTTCT
>JAFTAC010000179.1 GCA_017458805.1 Victivallales bacterium
AACCACTAACCACTCACCACTACCCACTAACCACTAACCACTAACCACTACACTGACAGACCTAACGGCAGGGCTTCGCCGAAAAGGTTGTCCTGCAAGGCGGCATCATCTTCCTGGATGTCCAACGGGAGACGTTGCCACTCCTGCGGAGCGTTGTTTTTGGCGAGGAACTTGGCGGTTGCCTCGCGGGTCTTTTGCGGAAGGTCTGCTGTAAGGATGCCCGTCAGGCGAGTGGCGTTTGCGAGGGCGAAAAGGCTGCTTTCTGGAAGGCCTGATTGGGTGGCGCGCTGTTTTAGCGTGTCCAGGAGCGGGGCGAGTTGGTCGGCTCGTATGACGCAGTCCTGGGTGGCCTTGAAGGGCTTGCGCGCGGCAAGCCTGGCAATGGTCCAGAAGAAGGGTGGTGAAAGGCGTCCGCCATTCAGGAGAGCCTGGAGCATCTTGAGCTTTCTGGCAGGCTGTGTCTGTTCCATGGCGGCGGCTGCGTTCCAGATTTCAAGCCCGACCTGGTCGTTGGGGCGGATGAGGTTTTCGCCCTTGGGACCGAGGAGCTTTTTCGTGAACTCAGAGAGTGCCTGCGCCTGCTGACCAGGCTTCAGGCCAGCGGCGATGCGCCGCCAGAAGATATGCCATTGGGCGAGGTTTTCGGGCTTGCCAGGGTTGAGGCAGCCTTGGAACCAGAGTTTCCAGGCAAGGGCGCAGCGCCAGTCGTCGCCCGTGGTACCGAAGCCAGGTCTCATGCAGAAACCGCAGAGGT
This sequence comes from Victivallales bacterium, assembly GCA_017458805.1. Taxonomy (GTDB): domain Bacteria; phylum Verrucomicrobiota; class Lentisphaeria; order Oligosphaerales; family Oligosphaeraceae; genus RGIG3456. The sequence goes on from JAFTAC010000179.1 coordinate 755, forward strand.
TCAGCCAGCGCAGCTCATGGTCATGAGATGGCGTGCGCCATTCAGGGTGCGCAAGGAGAAGGTCTGCGATTTTGCGCAGGACCAGCGGATTCCACTCCAGACGCTTGCAGCTCAGCGTCTCTTCAAGGGTTTTCATTAGGGATGGCAGGGCCTGCTTGTCGGAAAAGGCGTTGGCTATGCAAGTCAATGCCGAATCCAGGGAAGCCTGGTCGATGGAGATGCCTGCGTCCTGTGTACCTGAATGAGAAGCTCGCAAGTCGAATGCAAGGGGGAATCGCACATCGGAGTTGGCTAGGTTGCACCACATTTCCAGAAGGCCTGTCTCGTTGAGCATGGCGCTGATGGTGGCGTCAACCTCCGTGCCTGTGGACGATTTGCCGTATTTGATGGCGGTGCAGAGCGGGGGCAGGGCGGTGAGCGAATCGTCCTTGGGGATGAAATCGCCGACTTTGTCGCCGAGGCGCGTGGCGCTGGAGTAGAGCGGGAAGGAGACGGTCTGGTTGGTGCGAAGCTTGAAAGTGCAGCTGGTGAGGTCTTGGCGGATGCCCTCGTCCGTGTCGCGTGGCATGATGCAGACCAGCTTGTCTGAGTTGGCTACTTCAAGGAAATAGGCTCTGGCGATGCCGCCCTTGACACGGATGGAGCGTCCCGAACGCGCCAGCGCATAGCATGCGGCCCCTTCCGAGACGGCCAGGCTCAAGTTGAAGGAAGCGAGTTCCACGGGGCGCGCGCCACCGCACCATTCGGCCACGGCGTCCAGGATGCGGTGGCGAAGCAGTTGCGGAAGCATGGCACCGCCGTTGAAGAGCAGGTGGGTCGGACGGATGAAGCCATCGGGCTGCCGCAGAAACTGCAGGATGTGTTTGGTGATGGCAGGGTCGGCTGCGTATGGCAGCCCCATCTCCTGGATGCCACGACGGCGCTCAGGCGGCGGCGAGTCAAGCGGAACGATGGGCAGGAAGCCCTCCATAATCAACGCTTCAACCTGCTTCTGCTCAAAGCGATAGGTTTTCGACTTCGCAAAAAGTGAACTGCCTGGCCCAGATATGCGCACTTCGTGTGTGCCAGATTCGTGCGCGCCAGAGAGCAAAGCCTCCTTAGCTTGACGGCAGGCGTGGCAGAGCTGTGTCCATTGGCGTTGCGGCAGCTTTGCCTTCCAAGACTGCTGTGCGACATGCGCCAGGGCGATGTCCATGTTGTCGCCCCCCAGAAGGATGTGCTCGCCGACGGCTGTTCGGCGGAGTGTGCGCCCCTGCTGGACGTCGATGATGGAGAAGTCGGTTGTGCCTCCGCCGACATCGACGACCAGGACTTTGGAGCCTTCTGGAACAGTATCGAGCCAGTTGTCGGGGTGCCTGTTCAGCCAGGAGTAGAAGGCGGCAAGAGGTTCTTCGAGCAGCGTGACGTGCTGGAGGCCCGCCAGGGTGGCGGCTTCAAGTGTGAGGGTGCGCGCGGTCTCGTCAAATGAGGCAGGGACGGTGATGATGACGTTCTGGGAGGCCATCGTGCAGGGGGAGCCGTCGTGGTCGAGGCATTTGGCGAATGAGGCGTCCCATGCGTTGCGGATGTGCTCCAGGTAGTAGAAGGAGGCAGTCAAAGGCGAGATGGCCTGCTGACCAAGGTCGCTGCCCCAGGGGAGAATCCTGTTGCGGCGGTTGACGCCTGGGTGCGCCAGCCAGGACTTGGCGGAGGCAACGAGGCGGTCAGGAAGCAGGGCTCCCTGGTCGCGCGCAAACCGTCCGACTGCGTGGTCGCCGCTAGCATCCCATGGGAGGGAAAGCGCTCCATCGGGCAGTTCGCTTTTGCCTGGCAGATAGGCGAAAGAGGGGAGAAGCGGCTCGGCTGCTGTTTCCCCTGGCGCGACCAGCTGGAGGATTGGGAACAGGGTGGGGGAGGGGGATTCAGCCTCCAAATCCACGTAGAATACGGAGCTGTTCGTGGTTCCCAAGTCTATGCCAATGGCGAAACGGCTTTCCATACATCACATCCTTGGTCAGCGCACGATAAGAGGGATGATCCTGTCGCCCGCGTCTTCCAGAAGATAGTGGGAGGCCTCTGGGAAGGTGTGGACCTCGGCATTGGGGTAGATTTGCTGCCAGCGCTTCAGGAAGCCTGTGTGGAAGCAGAAGTCCTTTTCGCCCCAGATTAGGCTGATGGGCTTTTCCTTCAGAAGTGGAAGCCTGGTCTCAATCTCCTGGAGGGTGTTCCAGGTGGGGTGGCTTGGCTTGAGTGGGATGTCCTGCACGAAGCGTTGGGTGGCAATGCGGTCGTGCCAGTTCTGGTATGGGAAGCGGTACCCTTCACAGACATCGTGGGAGAGTTTGGTGGCTGGGGCCATGCGGAGGGCAGCCTCCACGAACGCATTGAAGCCACGGACGAGCAGGGCCCCCAGGAACGGGCAACGGCAGAGGAATATGCGCTTGGGGCAGTCGTTGGATAGGTAGGCAGCAGTGTTCATCAGCACGATTCGGGAAATCTTCTCGGGGTGCCGCGTCGCGTAGCCCATGCCGATGGCACCGCCCCAGTCGTGAAGCACGAGGGTAAGGGAATCCAGCTTAAGTTCTTCGTCGATAAGCTGTTCCAAGTTCCGTATATGGCCTTCCAGGTGGTAGCCCCAATCCTGTGGCTTGTCGGATAGCCCGCAGCCAATCATGTCGGGAGCTATGGCGCGTTTGCCGGATTCAGCGCATTTGCGGATGAGGTCGCGGAACAGGAACGACCAGGTGGGGTTCCCGTGGACCATGACGTATGGCTCCCCTTCGCCTTCTGAAACATAGTGCATCTTGAAGCCGTCGCGGGTCGTGAATGTGTGGGAGGTGAAGGGATAGAGATCGCGCCAAGACATAAATAAGGGTGTGGCGACGGCGTCCCGCCGTCGGGGGTGTGGCGACGGCGTCCCGCCGTCGGGGGTGTGTCGACGGCGTCCCGCCGTCGAATCGTT
>JAFTAC010000180.1 GCA_017458805.1 Victivallales bacterium
ATTTTCTTATAGACACTTGAAGAAAGTTGTATATAAAAGAGTTAATATTTGCCATGTAATGCTGGGCAACTATTTTGGGCTTCTCGACTTGAAATGGCATAATTCCATATTAAAGTTATTAGCGTTTTTTCGACTAGGGGCTGTTGCAAAACTGTAGCCAGGGGCTTTGACCCTGTAGGAAGGTTCATCTTTTTCCGCGTGAAAAGCATGCGGAAAAAGATGTTTTCATGAAGTTTTGCAACAGCCCCTGAAATCCCATCCCCATCAACGGAGAACAACAATGGAACTGAAAGGAAGCAAGACAGAGGCCAATCTGGCCACCGCATTCGCAGGTGAATCTCAGGCCCGCAACAAATACACCTACTTTGCCAGCGCCGCTCGCAAGGAAGGTTATGAGCAGATCGCCGCGATTTTCGAGATGACCGCCAACAATGAGAAGGAACACGCCAAGCTCTGGTTCAAGGAACTGAGCGGCATTGGCACCACCCTCCAGAACCTCCTGGCCGCCGCCGCTGGCGAGCACGAGGAGTGGACCGACATGTACAAGCACTTCGCCGAAGAGGCGAAAGCCGAAGGCTTCATCGAACTGGCCGAGCGCTTCGCCAGGGTCGCCGACATCGAAAAACGCCACGAGGAACGCTACAATCAGCTGGCCGCCAACATCGAAAAGGGCGAAGTCTGGGTGAAGGTCGGTGAAAACCGCTGGGAATGCCGCAACTGCGGGCATATCTACATCGGCGAGAAGGCCCCCGAAGTCTGCCCCGTCTGCAAACATCCCAAGGCCTACTTTGAAATCGAGGCCGAAAACTACTAATAGGAAACGACCATGAAGAAATACGTCTGCGAGATTTGCGGTTACATCTACGACCCTGAAAAGGGCGACCCCGACCATGACATCCCCGCCGGAACCGCCTTTGAAGACCTCCCAGAGGACTGGACCTGCCCAGACTGCGGAGTCGGCAAGGACGACTTCAAGCCCGTCGAGGAATAGTCACTTTCTCGTACAGGTCAACATGGACGAGGCAATTGCATAAATAACGCAATTGCCTCTGACTGAATGGGTAACCGAAAGAGGTAGTCGCGCGATAATGCTCGATTACCTCTCTGTTTTTATCATGTCAGAGAATCTCATCTTTTTCGCAGACCTCCTTGGCACGGTGATTTTTGCCATCACGGGAGCGGTCTCAGGCATGAGGCTAAAGCTTGACCTGCTGGGTGTGGTCACGTTTGGCTGCATCGTCGGAGTCGGCGGGGGCATTGTGCGCGACACCGTCATCGGCGCAACGCCAGTGGCCGTGCTTCAGAACGAGGTCTATCTTGCCTCATGCATCGTGACAGGACTGGTAGTTTTCCTCTTCTTCAAACGCCTTGAAAACCACAAGAGGGTCATCCTCATCTGTGACGCCTTTGGTCTCGGGGTGTTCACAGCTCTGGGAGTGGCAAAGGGAGACCTCTACCACCTTGGACCGATAGGCCTGGTGCTCTGCGGAGCCATCTCCGCCGTGGGCGGAGGACTTCTACGCGACATCATGGCAAGGCGAATACCAGAAGTGCTTGTCAACAACTTCTACGCCACAGCCTCTCTGATAGGCGGCATAGCCAACATCATCCTGCTGAAACTGAACAAGAGCGGATACCTTAGGCTCTCCAGCTTCAGCTGCTTCCTCATCACCACGCTTCTGGTGTTGGTCATACGCCTTCTCGCCATCCACTACAAATTCCACCTGCCAGGCGCCAGGGTGGAAAATGATTATGAAAGGTAATTGCTGAGCAATTACCTCATTACGGAGAATCCAATGCTCATACAAATGCTCAAGTCCAAACTGCACCGCGCCGTTCTGACGCAGTGCGAACTCAACTACACAGGCAGCATCTCCATCGATCGCGACCTGCTGGACATGGCGGGCATCCTGCCATACGAAAAGGTGCTGGTGGTTAACCAGAGCAATGGAAGCCGTTTGGAGACATACGCCATCGAGGCCCCGCGCGGATCCCGTGAGTTCTGCCTCAACGGCGCCGCGGCACGCCTCGGCCAGCCTGGCGACATGGTCACCGTCATGTGCTTCGTGCAGCTGACGCCCGAAGAGGCGGTCAACTGGACGCCATGCGCCATCCTCCTCTCCGACAACAACGCCAAGGCAGAGCGCATCTAAAACACAAAAAGCCCCAGAAATCTTCTGGGGCTGAAAAATCTATGGAGCGGGTGAAGGGAATCGAACCCTCCTAGCCAGCTTGGGAAGCTGGAGCATTACCACTATGCTACACCCGCATTAACAGGATATAATATAATGCTTGTTTTCTCTTCTGCAAATCAACATTCAGCAAAAAAATGCGCAGAATGTGGTTAAGAGGTAATGCCTCACTGGTTGATATTCACCTACGCCGTAATGGAGCATTAAAAAGCCGCGGAGCGGCTTAATCGCCCCCGTGAGGGGGCGAGACATA
>JAFTAC010000181.1 GCA_017458805.1 Victivallales bacterium
GTGAGCCCGAACTGGGCTACCTCAAGGAGACTACCTGCGGCAAGGGACGCGGAATCCTGATGAATACGATGATGAACAGCTACCAGGCGATGGCTATCGGCGGCGTCGGCGGCGAACTGGCAACCGCCGCCAGTGGTACCCAGGCCTATTGTATTTCCATGCAGACAACGGTTCTCGCCCTACTGGAGAAGGCCAATGTGCCCCCCTTCGCGAAAGTCGTCGATGCCAAGGGCAACAACTTCCCATGCCAGACAGTTCTCCGCAAGGCTGGCACCAACTACTACTTCGGTATTGTGCCGCACAGCATGGTGCGCAACGGCACCCTCATTGACCACAAGAACGCACCAACCGTCACGGTGACACTGCCCATCAAGGGCGTTATCTACGATGTGCGCAAGGGCGAGAAAATCGCCGAGGGCAACACGTTCACCATCAAGGCCCCCATTGGCTATGGTCAACTCTTCTCCATCCTGCCTGCTCATGTGGAAGCCCCTGTCGTCACCGTGCCTGAAACCGTCAAGGCGGGCAATGTCGTCTCCTGCTCTTGCACCGCAAAAGGTGCCACTAGCAAGACAGTCTATCGCATGGAGGTAACGCTACCATACGGCGGCTCCCCCTTCTTCTATGCGCAGAACGCGACCTTCGACTCGCCTGAAGGCAATTTCTCCTTCCAGGTGCCCTTTAATGCCGCAGGCAAGTGGAGCGTCACCATCATCCACGTCGCCAGTGGCGCACGTACCACACGCGATTTCAGAATCGCAAAATAAGTCTGTTCTGTGCGCCGCGCACAAGCGCGGCGATTACACCCCACTCAGCAGTTCCACGCTCCAATTCCCAAACTCGGTGGTGGTGCAGATGTGTTCCAAAAGGCAGGCGCAGCCCACGGCATCATAATAGGCATCGTGGGGTGCCAGTCCAGGGCACATCTCATCCACCCGCTGTTTCAGACCAAGCGTCTCCAGAAGGTCAGAGAGGGCATAGCTTTCGAGCCGGTAGGTCCGACGTGCAAGACACAGCGTGTCAATCCAGGGACCGAACTCATGCATGGGGAAGGCCTGACGCAGCATTTTGCGTTCCGTCGGGGCGTTATGCGCCACCAGGACAGCACCTTCAAGCCAAGGCCCTACTTCAGGCCATTCCTGCACCAGTGTGTTGCACTGCGCAAGTTCCTCGCGCATCTCCGCCCAGCGTCCAGGAGTATAGGGGCTGAAATGATAGTCGGCAGGAACGCGCAAATAGCGGGAAAAGCCCTCCTCGGCCCTAACATTCCCCTTATGTATTTTCACCATGCCAATCTGCCATGGGAGGTTCTGCTGCCCCTTGACCTGCCCTGTTGTCTCAAAGTCCAGGGCTACAACAGTTGTTCTATCGAGGTACATCCGTCACTTCCGCTTGACTGAAAAACCGAAGAAGCCAAGTCGCCGTCCCAGAACATAGTATTCGCCGTGGGCGTATGCAAGCAAGTCAGCGTGCTCCAGCCGCAGCTTCCCCTTCTTGTCCATTAACTCCTCTGAAACCTGCACGGAGACAATCTCCGCAAGGAAGAGTACATGGCTGCCCAGCTTGTGAGTGCTTTTCACACGGCACTCGATGTTGACGGGGGACTCTGCGATGGCAGGTGCCGAAACAACATTCGACGGCAATGGCGTCAGTCCTGTCATGGCAAACTTATCCACGTCCCGCCCCGACTTCACGCCACACATATCCGTCGCCTTCGCCAAGGCGGCAGTCGTCACATTGACCACGAACTCGCCTGTCTTGCTGATGATTTCATACGAATAGCGCTCTGGGCGGATGGAAACCGAAATCATCGGCGGTTCGGAACAAACGGTGCCCGCCCACGCCAGCGTGATGATGTTCGGCTTGTAGCCATCTTTGCCACCACAGCTCACCATCACGGCGGGCACGGGTGCAAGCATGGTGCCAGGCTTCCAGATTGTTTTCCACGCGTTCGCGCGGTCAGGACGCTGAGGCCGCAGGTGGCTTCCCACGCCCGCGTTGCGGGCGGGGAAGCCATCCAAAGCGGGGCGCGCGCTCTGAAGGAGCGCGCTATCAGGACGGGCTTCCAGGTGCTTTTCTCCCTGTTTTTCCCGCTCGTCATGCTTCTTCCGTGCGCTCTGAAGGGGTGCACGGTCAGGACGAGCTTTAGCTGGTCCCTGTTTCTTGGCAGTAGAAGTCCGCATGACGATTATTTCAGGATGATTTCACAAATCCACATGATGTCGGCACGTCCACCAGGGCCGCCGCCTTTGGGCTGCCAGAAGCGGAAGCTGCGCCCCTTGGCGGGCGTCTTCAGTGGGAACGCCGTGGTAAGGGTGTCCTTCTGGCCCGCTTCGGGAGTGCCTGCAACCTTCACCCACTTGTCGCCTTGAAGCACCTGAAGCTCAACCTTCTTGGAGCTGTTTTCGAGGCGTGGCCAGAAGATGTAGGCTTCCTTCACGGTCACATCCTTCTTGAAATCCATCCGCACCCAGTGCTCCGTGGGTATCTCTGCGGAGGCCCAGGTGACGTCGCCACTAGCGGAACTGCCAGGCAGTTTCAGCACACCGTCATTCAGCGGTGCAAGTGAGTTGTAGCCATCATAGCATGAATCCACCGTTATCTTGGCAAGACCGTTCTGGGGGTTCAAGAGGGTGTTCTTGTCAGCATACCTGAAATGAAGCGTCACATCCGTCGTATTGGCCTCGGGTGCGCTGTCAACCAAGCGGATTTTCACGGTGTGGCCGCCCATGACCTTCCGCTCCATCGTCACTTTACCCTCTGCCTTTTTTCCATCAATGGCAAGTTTGAGCGGGGCGTCATCCAGCAGGAAAACCGTCTGCTTGGCATCGAGCGGGTTCCCCTCGTCCTCCGCACTCCAGGCGATGGAATCCACCACCACATCATCGGGGACGGAAACAATGTTCTTCTCCACTTTCATAGGCTTTCCGTTCACGAGCAGGCTCTTGATTGCAGGTGCAGTCCTGTCGTTGATATTCCAATCCTTTTCAGGATTCACGAGCAGCAGAAGTTCCTTTCCATCGGCTGGTGGCTGAAGCGTCATCGTGAGGCCTTTTTCCGTCGCCTTGAACGGCACGGGGGCCCACTTGCAATCTGCGCCTGCGGGCTTGCCGACAATCGTTGCGCCCGCCTCGCCAGGTATCGTCAGCGTGGTCTGCGACGTCGCATAAAGCCTGATGACATCAGCCCCCACAAACAGCGGCAAAACTGCCAGAACCGTAGCTAGTTTCTTCATCGTTTTCATCGTTGAAATCCTATGTTGTTGTCCGTTATCTCTCGTTCATCGACAGCAGCTGCTTCCGTGCCTTGCGCAACCAGGCAGCATCCTTCGGAAACTCCTTGAAACTGACCAGGCGTTTGAACAGCGCCGAACCACGATCGATTTTAAGCGTCTGGAGGAGCCGATAGTCCTGCAAGGATTCGCTGAAGACCTCCCAGCGGATGGAATCAACGGGCTTCCCGTCGGCCCCTGGATAGACCATGCAGGTGTCGCCATACGCCCAGCCTGGCCAGCGGTAGCCATCCTGCGTCTCATAGACATCGATCAGCTCGCGGGTCTGGGAGCGGTACCAGTAGTTGAAGCCCCAGTGCAGGAAGCCCTTGAAGGGCCAGCGATAGAAGAGGAAGCCGTGCATAGCGATTTTCGCCAAGGGCGTGTCCAGCAGCCTGTTCAGGAAAGGACCGCGCGGGCCGCAGCAGTAGTAGCACCAGCTGGTGATGCCCTCCTTCGCGTATTCACAGGCGATGCGGATGCTGGGCACAGGCATGTCCGTCAGGTGGGAACGCCCGTATTCGATTTCGGAGAGTGCGTCCATCGTCTTCATCCAAGGGGCGACTTCCAGCAGCAGGTTGCGCGCCGCAACATAGTTTGCGCGGTGCTCGTCGCCGTGCGGCTCGTCGGAGACGTGGAAGAAGGATTTGTCCAGAATATCGTGCTTTTCGAGGAACACATGAAGCTCCTTGTAGTACTGTTTCAGGAACTTGCGGTAGATGTCCGAGCATGCGCCCGTCTCGACGGGCCACAGTAGCTTTTCTCCCTCGCCCTGCCCTTCATAGATGCGAATTGCGTTCTTGACACCCCACTGCGTGAAGGGATGGACCCACTCGAAATGGGTGATGCCCTCTGACTTCGCCAACTCGACCCAGCGGTCCACATCCGTCCAGTCAAGAGACCACTTTTCCGCGCCAAGTTTCTTCACCTTGATAAGCTGAGTCGGGCGCTTCACACCGTCCAGCGGAGGCGTGAACGCAGGGACGTAGATGGTGTCAAGGCCGTGCTGCGCATAGTCCCTCACGTAGTTGACGGCAATATCCCAGAAGCGCTCCTCGAATGGGGCGAGGCGGTACCAGTCCAGCAGGGAATCCGCATAGAACCAGTGCGTGATGTTGAAATCCTTGCGGGGCTTCAGCTTGACGTCATGCACCACCACATTGGCATTCATCACGATGGGGCTGCCGTCCTTTGGGAGCAGGCGCACCGCCACCTTGTAGGTTCCCTTTGTGGTCTTTGCGCCAGGGGTCACCGTCACCCAGTAGGTGTGCGTCTCCCCGCTTGGCACGATGGTTGTCAAATCGTCAAACAGCGCATCGGGGACATAGCCAGGTATGGCACCGCCGTTTTCAATGTCCAGCTCCGAGGAGCCATCCATGTTGGCGTTGCGGTGCCGCACGGGAACGTGGCCGACGCGGCGGATTCTTGCGCTCCAGCCATCGGGGGCCTCGACCTCCGCCGTGAATTCGATGGGATTCATCCCGTCCGTCAAACGGAATGCGGCCTGGAAACTGAACACTTCGTTTCGGGCGACATCCAGTTCCAGTGGCTTGTACTTGCGGGGCTCGCATGTCAAGAACACGCGCTCCGTCTTATAGACCAACCAGTGATTCACGTTCAATTTGTTTGCAGCCATTGTTGTACCGTCCTTGTATTAATTCAACATATCCAGAAGGGCCTCCATATCGGGAATGCGGTTCTCGGGCCTCTTTGCAAGTCCCCGTACAATCACCTCGTTCCAGTTCTTCGGCATAGTGGGATTGGATTCGATGGGCGCGGGGGCCTCCACATGCTCGCTGGCCTGTCGTTTCAGGGTCGATTTCAAGGTGCTTCCCGTGAAGGGCATCTTGTTCGTAAACAGCTGATAGGCCATCATACAGAAGGCAAAGACATCCGACGCCTTGCAGGATACCTTGCGGTGGAACTGTTCAGGCGCCATGTAGGCGGGGGTCCCCATCTGTGCGCGCGGACCGCAGTCGTCCGCCTCACGCGCCAGATCAAAGTCCGTCAACTTCACCTTGGGCACCCCCTTGAACTGGCAGAGAAAGTTCTCGGGCTTCACATCCAGATGCATAAAACCAGACCTGTGGACATGGGCCAACCCCATCGCGCAGGCCTTCAGTACACGCTCGCGATTCTGCGCCAGCAAATGGCTCCGAGAGTTGAAGACGACCTTCAGATTCTCTGCCTGCATGTATTCAATCACCTCGTAGGGACATAGAAAATCATACCCCCACCCCAATGAGCCTATCATATACTCATTGGGCGTCAGGGCTGCACGGATTTTCAGCCCGCGCCTGAAGTTCAGATGCTCACGAATATGAAAGACCTTCGAGGCGTGTAGTTTGCGCAGCAACGCCTGCTGGCCGCTTGGCAGCGCCACCATCGTCAGTTCAGCCAGCCCGCCTTCTGCAAACGGACTTATGCGCGTCAACTGCATCATACGTCAACCTAATCCAGACGCAACCGTCCGCCCTTTAGTATCAGTGCGCAATCCTCTGCCGAGAGCGAGTGCTTCAGCGCCACCTTGCGACTGCTTCCATCTGGCAACGTGAGAGTTGCCGCTATTTCAGCCCCCTCTTTAAGTTGGCTTGAGAGATTGTCGATGACAATGCGAGTGCCAGGGACAATCGCCTCCAGGTCCGCCTCGTCCTTGAAGAGCAATGGCAGAATGCCGAAATTGACCAGGTTCGCGCTGATGATGCGCTCGATGCTCCGCGCGATGATAAGCCTCACGCCGAGGTACATCGGGCAAATCGCCGCGTGTTCGCGGGAAGAGCCCTGGCCGAAACTCATGCCGCCAACCACGGCTCCCGTAATCCCTTTCGCCTTCAGTGCCTCCGCACGTTCAGCAAAGGTGGGTTCGCCGTCCTTGTTGAAGCACTCAAACACAAAGCGCGAGTAACGCGGTATGTTGCTGCGGTACTTGAGGTAGGCCCCTGCGGGCATGATATGGTCGGTCGTAATCTTGTCGCCGACCTTCAGCAGCACTTCCGCCTCCAGGCGTTCTGGCAGCGGCGTGCATTCGGGCGGTGCGCCGATAGTCTCCAGGCGGACAATCTCCCCAGGCTTCTCGGGCGGCGGAATGATCATGCCGTCATCCACGGCGAACTCGGACGGCATCTCCCACTTGGGGCAGGGTATCCCTAGCGTACGCGGGTCCGTCAAGACGCCCATCAATGCCGTCGCAACGGCGGTTTCAGGGCTGACAAGATAACACTGGTCGTTCTTCGTGCCCGTGCGGTTCAGGAAGTTGCGGTTGAAGGTGCGAACACTTACCGTCCCGCTGGCAGGACTGAACCCCTGCCCGATGCAGGGTCCGCAGGCGGACTCCAGTATGCGGCAGCCCGCGCCCACCATGGAGGCCAGCGAACCATCCTGGCTCAGCATCTTCAGCACCTGGCGGCTGCCAGGCGCAATACCCAGCGAGAGTTTCTCGGAGACGTGTCGCCCGTCCAGCACCTTCGCCACCAGACGCATGTCCTTCAGGGAGCTGTTCGTGCAGGAGCCAATCAGCACCTGCGACACCGCCATCCCTGCTATCTCGGAGACAGGCTTCACATTCCCTGGATTCGAGGGGCACGCCGCCATCGGAACCAACTTACCAAGGTCAAGGTCAATGACGCGGTAGTACTCCGCGCCTTCGTCCGCCGCCAGAGGCTGCCATGCGCTCCCGCGCCCTTCCGCCTCCAGGAACGCCTTCGTGGCGTTGTCAGACGGGAACAGCGAAGTCGTCACGCCCAGTTCTGCGCCCATGTTCGTGATGGTCGCACGTTCGGGCACGCTCAGGCTCTCGACGCCTGGACCAAAATACTCCACGCTCGTGCCGACATTCCCCTGGCTGCCCAGGATGGACAGCACCGTGAGGATCACATCCTTCGCGGAAACCCACTCGTTCAGCTTGCCCGTCAAACGGATGCCGACCACCTTCGGGCAGGTCAGCTTGAACGGCACACCCGCCATCGCCATCGCGACATCAAGTCCGCCAGCCCCCATGGCGACCATGCCGATGCCGCCGCCAGTCGGGGTGTGGGAGTCCGACCCAAGCAGGGTCTTGCCAGGCACGCCAAAACGCTCCAGATGCACCTGATGGCAGATGCCATTGCCTGGACGCGAAAAATAGACGCCCTTCGCCGCGCAGACACTTTGCAGGTAGATGTGGTCGTTGGGGTTCTCTGGCCCAATCTGCAAGGTGTTGTGGTCGATGTACTGCACGGAAAGCTCCGTCTTCACGCGTTCCACGCCCATCGCCTCCAGTTCCAAAAACGCCATCGTCCCCGTGGCATCCTGGCAAAGCGTCTGGTCTATGCGTATCTTGATTTCACTGCCTGGCTTCAGTTCGCCCTCCACCAGATGTGCAGCTAATATCTTCTCGGTCAATGTCTTGGCAGGCATACTTGTTTCTCCTGATATAGTAGTTAGTAGTTAGTGGTTAGTGGTTAGTGGTTAGTGGTTAGTGGTTAGTGGCCAGTGCATTGTGCTTAGTTGTTAGTTACAAAGCTTATGCTAGATAACTAACCACTAACCACTAACCACTAACCACTAACCACTAACCACTTATTTCGTTGCATTCATGACCGCCTCGACCACAGGCCAAAAGGCCTTGACAGCAGGCGATTCAGAGGCTTCGTCCATGAAGGGTTTTCCTTCGTCCCCAGAGACGCCGATGGCGGGGTCAATCGGGATGCGCCCCAGGAAGGGCACGCCAGCCGCATCGGCCAGCTTCTGTCCGCCGCCTTGGTTGAAGATGTAGGTGACTTCACCGCAATGGGGGCAGACAAAGCCGCTCATGTTCTCAATGACGCCGATGATGGGCAGCTTCAGTTGTTCGCAGAAGTTCAGCGACTTGCGCACATCGGCAGCGGCGACCTCCTGCGGGGTCGTCACCAGCACCGCCTCGATGTCCCCCTGGAGGGTCTGGCAGACCCCCAGCGGCTCATCGCCCGTTCCAGGCGGACAATCCACCACGAGGTAGTCCAGCTCGCCCCAGGCGACATCCTTCAGAAACTGCTTGATGACGCCATACTTCATCGGGCCACGCCAAATCACGGCACTGTCGCCATCGGGAAGGAAGAAGTTGACGGAAATGACTTTGACGGCACCCTTTTCCACTGGCAGGATTTTGTCCTCAACCTGATAGACGCTTTCATTGTTCAGCCCCAGCATCGTGGGGATGCTGGGCCCGTGGAAATCAACGTCCAGCAGGCCGACCTTCGCGCCCTTGCCCGCCAGTCCAAAGGCCAGATTCACGGCCACCGTGCTCTTGCCGACGCCGCCCTTGCCTGACAACACCACTATCTTGTGCTTGATGCCCGCCATCACGGCAGCCAGCTTGCGTTCATCCTCGCACTCCTGCGCATGTGACGCGCAGTGCGCGCAGTCATGGTTGCAATTTTCGTGTTCTTCGCTCACAACAACTATCCTTTGATAATGTAGCTATGGTTAGAGGAATACCTCTTAATTATAAAAATATAAGCTCTTTTGAAAAAAACGCAAATGAAAGAGGCACTTTAGTGTCAAGAAGGCACAATCAA
>JAFTAC010000182.1 GCA_017458805.1 Victivallales bacterium
ACAAGCCCATGAACTTCCTCGCCCCCGACGGCCAGATGCCGCTCTATTGGCAGCAACTCTTCGCCCTCATCGGCCAGGACGTTCCCCAGGGTATCCCCGGTGTGGCTCTTCTTGGCATGGCATTCTCCTGTGTGTTGTACTGTAAGATGCCATAATATACCACGTGATACTCCTTTTGCAAAATTAATTACGCAATTAAACACTAGTTTATTAATTCCTATAATATAATCTTATTTCTTGAAAAAAGCAAATTCATTATTTGCTTTTTGTGTTTTTATTGCATTTCTGTTAGAGTTGCGACGTTGCATTTGCATTGTGGAGGAGGGAAGGTTTCCCAACGACAAGCTGTCGTCGTTCCCCCCTATGTCATCTTACCCTCTGGTTATTTCAACGAATTGATAACCGTCACGTCGTATGTGCGGAGGATATCTGCGCAGTGCTCCAGGGTGTCGGCGTCTGGCGAAGGCACGTCAGGCATGGTGTCGGGGTGTCCCACTGCCTGGAACTTGGAGCGTGCCAGCGAATGATACGCCAACAGGCGAACGGCCGAGATGCTTTTGAGCGGTGCCAGAAACTTACCAGCCGCCTTCAGGTCATCTTCTGCCATGTTGTGCTCAGGCACCATGATCATGCGGATTTCAATCTCCTTGCCAGTTGCGTTCAGCTTTTTCAGGTTCTCCAGAATCAGTTCGTTGCCGCAGCCTGTCAGCCGCTGATGCTTCGCCGAATCGGCGCATTTGAAGTCATAGAGGAAGATGTCCGTGTAGGGCAGTACCGCTTCAAAGGCGGCCCACTGGACGTTGCCGCAGGTGTCGATGGCGCAGTGGATGCCTTCGGCTTTCATTCTTTTCAGCAGCTCTGCGCAGAAGCCACTGTGCAGCAACGGTTCGCCGCCAGAGATGGTGATGCCGCCACCGTCGGCATAGAAAATCCTGTCCTCCAGCAGCTTTTCCGCCGCTTCATCCACGGTGATGGTTTTGCCAAAGAACTCCAGCACACCTGAAGGACATGCGTCAACGCATTTGCCGCACGCCTTGCAGGCATCGCGCTTGAACTCATGCACGCCGTTGACGATGGCGTGGCAGGAGCAGACCTTGGCGCATTCGCCGCAGCAGGTGCATTTGGGGTAGTGGATGGCCAGCTCGGGCTGGGGAAAGCGGCTTTCAGGGTTGTGGCACCAGATGCAACGCAGCGGGCAGCCTTTCAGGAACAGCGTGGTGCGGATGCCTGGGCCGTCATGCACGGCAAAGCGTTTGATGTCGATGTAGCGGGCTTCGTTCATGGTTACAGTGCCTCCGCCTGGCGGATGAATGTCTCCTGCGCCTCTGGCGTCAAGTCGTTGAAGCGGACGTTCCAGCCGCAGACGCGCACCTGCAGGTTTTCGTATTTTTCAGGATGCACCTGTGCGTCGCGCAGCACAGCGGCGTCGAAGATGTTGAACTGGATGCCGCTGCCGCCGTGGGCGATGAAGGTGTGGATGATGGAGGTCAGGACTTTAATGCCTTCGTCGCCTCGGACGGAGGTGGGGTGGAGCATGATGTCCAGGCAGGTGCCGCAGGGGAACTGCCGCATATCGACCTTCAGGACGGAATCCATCAGAGCGGTGATGCCGTTCTTGTCCATGCCGATGACCGCATCCATGTTCTTGGACATTGGCTCGCCAGCCAGGCGTCCCGATGGGAACGCACCTACGACCTTCCCCGTCTCAACGACATGCTGCCCGTAGATGGACGGGAAGAAGGTGCCGCCACGCCCATTGGGGAGGGTGAAGAGGAGCTTGGAGATGTAAGCAGTGATTTCGACTGCCAGCTCGTCGGTTCGCGGATTGTTGTTTCCCCACTTGGCGGTTTTGCGCAGGGCAATCGTGCGTAGTTTCTCGTGCCCCTGCCAGTTGTCCTTCAGGATTTGGCGCAGTTCGGCCAGCGTACACAACTTGTGTTCATAGACCATGTATCGGATGGCTTCCAGCGAATCGACGGCGTCTGCCAGGTAGAAGATGCCTGTTCCCGAGGTGTTGTAGAGGGCTCCCGCATTGGAAATGTCCCGTTCATTTTCCATGCAGGAATCAAATGTGCCTGAAAGCAGCGGCACGGGGTTGACATATTTCCAGGCAATGTCGCAGAGAATCTGCTTTTCCTGCATAATCGTGCAGATGGTGCGGAGCTGTTCCAGGTAGGCGTTTTTGAACTCCTCGAAGGTGGCGTATTCGTTGCCTGAATTGAGCACGGAGAGCACGGGAATTGGCAGATAGACGTGCGTCGTGCCAGAGCAGGAGATCTCCTTGCCCGCCACGGCAGGCTCATAGCAGCCGATGGGGACGAACTCTGCGGCGTCCTCGGGGGCGCGTCCATGGCGAATCAGCCCCTCCACCACCACCTGGTAGTTGAGGGAGACGATGGCGGTGCGTCCATCGCGGATGCAGCGTGCGTAGAGTTCGGCGAAATCCTGCGGCATGTCGTCCCGCACAAGTACAGAGAGCTTCGGGTCAACGATGTTCATCTCGTAGTACGCTTCCATCCCCAGGTAGGAGAGCTCGTTGATGTCGGGGCCGAAGCAGAAGTTCTTGCCGAAGCGCTTGCCCTGGTAGCGTGCGTAGAAGGCTATCCAGAAGAACTTGATGAGCTCCTTGGCAGATTCGCGCGTCAGACGGCCCGTTTCCAAATCTTTGCGGTAGAACTCAATGTAGAGCGCGTCAAAGCGTCCCATGGTGCGGACTTCCTCGCCAGCGAACTCGATGGCGTCATGCAACACGTATGCCAGCGCAAAGGCCTCGTGGAGGGTCTGCGGCGCATGTTCCGCAATCGCCTCATAGACGGGGTTCTGGTTGATGGCGGCAACCCGTCGGCAGAACTCCGCCAGCGCCTCATAGACCATCACCACTGCCTTGTGGAATGGGGAGCTTCCCTTTTTCGCGCGTTCAATCAGTCCAGGCAGCCCCAGTTTGGAGAGCAGTTTCCAGTCTGGTGCCACGTGGCTGCGATCGACCTGCCAGTGGATGCCCAGCTCTATGTCCGTTCCGTTCGTGTAGCCAGGCACCTTTTCAGCAGCCAGCACATAGCCTGCCTTCAAATCCTCCGCCAGCAGGTTGTAATGCTGGAATTTGCCAGGGAAGGGGTTGAAGGGTTCGAGCCCCACGGGGGCATGCTTCAAAATCAGGGCGGTGAGAAACGCTCGTGCGAGAAGCCGTTCTTCGTTGGGATTCTGCTGCTTATGCGTTTCCCATGCCTGGCGGAGCTGTTCTTCGCTCCAGCAGTTTTCCGTGGAATAGACCGCATTTTCGTACTGTTTTTCCAGCTTTGGGCGAAATTCATTGAAAGGGGCGTAGTTCATATCAGATTCTCCTTTTCAAGAAATTGG
This sequence comes from Victivallales bacterium, assembly GCA_017458805.1. Classification (GTDB taxonomy): domain Bacteria; phylum Verrucomicrobiota; class Lentisphaeria; order Oligosphaerales; family Oligosphaeraceae; genus RGIG3456. The sequence continues at coordinate 3,358 of JAFTAC010000182.1, forward strand.
ACGATTTCATCGGCCAGAACGCTGCATCCTTCGTCGTTGTAGTGTACCCAGTCGCGGTGGAAATGGTGGCAGTTTTGGAGGGCAAATGCACCAAGTTCGTTGATGCGGACGCCATGCGGGGCCAGTACCTCCCTGGCAATCTGGTTGTAGGCGTCGATTTCCGCATTGGAACGATAGGCCCAGCTTGACTGCTCTTCAATGACGGGCGTAGTTGTGGCGAAGATAACCTCAGCTTTTGGGAAAAGCTGATGGATTCTTGTGAGGATTCGCCCCAACATATAGCGGTACATCTCAGGCGGCGTCAACGGATCCTTGTCATAGCGGTTTTCGTTTGGCACGTTTTCAGGAGAGATAGTCTCGCCTTCTGCCTCGCCGTCGATGCCAGTTGGATTGGCATTCATGTGAACGACATCCCAAAGGCCGTTGTTCCAATGGACGACGTGGATTTCGGGCAAGGAAAGCTCGCCTACCCAATTGCTGAGTGTGCGCAGGGTGTATTGCGCAAAGCGACCGTTGTCCTCCGAAAAATAAACATTCATGCGTCCCGCCAGTTTTTCCTGTACGAAGGAGTCATACCCTCTGCGGATGGAATCGCCGAGCAATAGCAGGTTTTTCATTCTTCAACTCCTGTTAAATTGTTGATATGCCTCGAAATAGCGTTTCCCAAGCTCATGCTGCGAGACGGTGTCGTAGTGCAAGTTATCGCCGCAGTGCATCAAGTCCTTGGTATGCACAACGAGGAAGGTGGGGTCTTCGGTGGCAAGAACCTCCAGCGCATTATCGACGATATCGATGTGTGCACTAGGCCTTTCGGGGTAGAAGGAGGCCATGTCACCTGCGATGAACGGCACGTCGTTGCCAAGCAGCAAATCCCGTCTGAAGTTCTGGATGACCGTGCGCAGTTTTTCCAGGTAGTTCTCTGTCTGCTTGCCAGCGTCGTTTTCCCCCTGATGCCACAGTACCGCCACGATTTTGCCGCTTTTCTGCGCCTCGCGCGCCTTTTTGATGGCAAAATCATACGGGTAGTTGTTTGGGTCCCAGTCATCGACGCCGCAAGGCATCCACGCGGCAATGGAGGTGCCGCCGACCGCGCAGGGAATCAGCCCGACCACTCTGTCGGGATTTGCTTCTGCTAGAAGCCGCCCGAATGTGCGCCCAGGGCCGACGCCGCACACCTTCTGATCACCTTCGGGCAACACTGTCTCGAAGGGATCTTTGCCGATTACCTTCTCGCCCGATGACGAAAAGGTACCGACAAAATTGCGGTCCTTCGTTATCGGCTCGATGGCTGGCTGCCATTTGCCGTCAGGACGTATCATCAGCAGGTTCGGTATCACAATCAGGTCATCGGGAACCGCATAGCCACGTCCCGCCATGTTGGACTGTCCCGCCAGCAGCACCAGCAGCTTGTCCTGCACGTTCTTGTTGCTATCCAAATCACATTTCATGAGTCAGCCTCAGTATGGAACATGTCGCTTTAACTTAATAAACATAATATAGCATAATATCAAAAACATAGAATAGCAAAATCAATCAAAAATATGGCTTTTTGTGATTGAAGCGGTAATCCTTTACCATTTGATAACACCCACTGGTTTTTCTATGCCGTGCAGCTCTTCTTTGGGGAATTATATATTTTGTTGCCGATTGTCGTTTCTCCTATAATTTGTTCCTTCATTATGGGGTATTATTGTTGCGCCCTTGCGGGCGCGAAGTCTGGGGTGCCAACAATCCTAACATAGCATCTGCGCGCCCTATAGGCGCTTGCATTGGGCTACGATTGTTGCGCACTGAACGTGCGCTGGCCGCTTCGCGTCCCCAGCTCCAATTTCATTGTTGTCATCAACAATTTCCGCACATTATCATAAACTGTAACTATTCAGAAGGAGAGCCAATAGGCATTGGCAGCCTTTTCTTTCTGCGCCTTGCCGCTTCGCTTTGCTACGCGGCACGGCGCAAAGGAAGTGGGGTATCACTGACCCGTGGGTTTCGCTCGCGCCAGAGGCGCTTGCTCCACCCACGGATATGTTCTTGCCGCCGCTAACGCGGCTTACCCC
>JAFTAC010000183.1 GCA_017458805.1 Victivallales bacterium
ATAGCCACCACCCACTTACAGCTTCTCGTAACTGCATTAAAAAAGGCGCGGAAATCCGCGCCTTTTTTAATTTGGTATGATATATTAATGTTTTACAAGGTAGTCTCACACGTTATTACCTGACGAAAAACTGGACACACTAAAACGATTAGCAACCCCTTGTATGAAAACTTGTCTTTCCATACTGCTTGTCGCTCTCTGCGCCTGCTGGGCTGACTTGCCCAAGTTGAGCAGCCAGGAAGCAGAGCTGCTGAAAAGCATTGAACAGCTGCCGCCAGAGCTGGCAGTAAGGGCTTTGGAAGGCAAGTTGCCTGAAAACGCAAGTTCCGCCATGCTTTTTTCGCTTGGCACACTCTACTACAAGGCAAATCGTTTGGAGCAGGCTCGCAAAAGTTTCCTGCAAGCCGTGGAACTTGCGCCTGATTTCGATACAGCCCGTCTCAACGCCGTCAAGGTAATGATGCGCGAACAGCTCCATCGGGAGGCAATACCGCACCTGGTCAGGCTGCTTTCCACCAAAGCCGATGCAGAATTATGGCTCCTTCTGGCACAGTGCCGCCTCTGCCTAAAAGAGTTTCTGGCAGCCGAAAAGGCGGCTTCCGCCGCCATCGCGCTGAAGCCAGAGGAAAAAGAGGCGCAGCTCATTCTGCTCCAAGCCCTTGCCTCTCAACCAGGTCGCCTTACAGAGGCTTCTACGCTGGCGCGGCAACTCCTCAACAGCACGCCCAATGACAGCCGTCTCTGGTCCATCTGGGCCTCAGCAGAGTTGGAGGCGGATCATCCGAACAAAGCGATGGACATCCTTGAGACCGCGAAGCACTTCGGAGCCGCAGACCAGCAGATGCTGGAGACACTGCTGGATTTGACCATCAACCGCAACTTTGCTCAACAAGCAACCCAACTGGCCATGGAACTGCACAAGCAGGGCAAGCTCTCACCACAGCGTGCGCAAACAACCCTCACTTACCTTCAGGATACAGGACACACACAACTGGCACATACCCTACTGGAGGCAACTGCATCACTTCTGCCAGAAAAGGCATTGACAGCGGCACGTTCAAAACAAGCTGTACTAGAAGGGGATACAACGACATCCATCCGTCTTCTTCGCGAATCCATCGCAAAAGAACCAATGGACGGAAACGCCCTCCTCGCACTTGCCGACCTGCTTGAGGACGAGACCGAAGGAGATGCCCTTCTGGAGCGTGCGCTGCTACTGCCTGACTTCAAGTACCATGCTCTCCTGAAACTGGCAACCCGCGCCATCGATTCAAACCACTATCCGAAAGCCCTCCAGTTCACCCTGCAGGCACGGCAAATCAAAGACACCCCAGAACTTGAACGCTTCTCCAATCAAATCCGCGAAGCCATTCATAACCAACAGGAATAATGATGAAAAAAATATGCACTCTTTTGATGCTGTGCGCCCTGGCCGCCTTCGCGGCAGGAGCCCCCAAGTTCGATGACGTGAAGCCGCGCATCCGCACCGACCACCCACGCCTCTTCATCACAAAGGAGGATTGGGGCACCCTGAAGCAGCGCGCCCAGCTTCCCTCCATCGCCCCGTATGTCACGGAGATGAAGGACTACATCGAAAAACTCACAGACAAGCCGCGCCTGGAGTTCAAGCCTGACATGGTCAAAATCGTCGATGACAAGATGGTCTTCATCAAGAACCAGAACGACCAGAACGCCGTGGAGTACGGTGTGCGCTACAAGGGCGGTTCGGAGGCGGCCCGATGCGCCATCCTCTACCGCATCACGGACGACCCGAAGTATCTGGACCTGGCCATCCAGTACATGCAGGTGATGAATGATTTCTGCGCCCTCTCGCAACGTTCGCGCATCCTCCCCGAATGGTACAACTACGGGCGTCTGGGCATGCTCGTCGCCTACGACTGGCTCTATGACAAGCTGACGCCTGAGCAGCGCAAAAGCCTCATGTATCCGCTATTGCAGCACATCATGTTCATGCGCAAGCCTGGCTTCCCCTGCAATGGCGGCAAAGGCACCACCACAGGCAACTACGGCGAGCACGGCCTCCTCTGGTTCGCGGGGCTCGCCACCTATCAGGACGGCATCGACGACACCCTTGCGGAAAACCTCCTCAAGGACGGCTACAACGAGTACTGCGAGATGATGGACTACCGCGATGAAATCTCAGGCGGCAAGGGGCTCCTCACCAGCACCTGCGCTGGCTATAGTTTCGGCAACTACCCCTGGGCCTCCTACAACTTCATGCATACCCTGATGAGCGGCGCAGGCATTGACGGAACACAGTACTGGACGCAACTTAAGGACTACGACAACTACTACAACTGGATGTGCCTCCCGAAGGAGGACCTTGAAAAGGGGCACTATGACTTTGGCTGGGGCGACGCCTTCCACGTCGATAACAACATGCCCACCCACCCGATGTACACGCACTTCGCACAGGCCATCCATTTCTACGGCGACAATCCCAGAAGGCGCGCCATCATGGCACTCCTCCCCACCCCAATGAAGAAAATCATGTTCCGCCCCCTCTTCCCATGGACCGCCTTCATCCTGACCCGCTTCGACCCTGAATACCAGCTTCCAGGCAATCCAATGGACTACCTCAGCAAGGAAACGGCGGAATACTTCCCCTCCTACGGCCTGATGAACGTCCGTTCGGGCTTCACCCCCAACGACACCTTCGCCTCCATCAAGGCGGGCGCCAAGCAGACTGGACACCAGCACTACGACGAACTCAGCTTCATCATCTACAAAAAGGGCTTCCAGGCACTGGACACGGGCAACCGAGGCAACATGGTCCACCACAAGGCCTACTACCCGCAGACCGTAGCCCACAACTCCCTGCTCATACGCATGCCGAACGAGCCCCTCCCGTCGCACTGGTACGGTGCCAACGCCCCGCGCGTCGATTGGAACAAGTTCACCAACGACGGTGGACAGGACAAGAAGCTGGCGAAGTCCCTCGGCTTCGCCTCCAGCCCCTACCACGCCGTCACCGCAGCCGACGCCACCAACTGCTACAATGCGAAGAAATGCAAGGAGGCCGCCCGCATTTTCGTGTATATCAAGCCCGACTACTTCGTCGTCTATGACCGTGTAGAAAGCACCGAGCCCAACTACCAGAAGGTCTTTCTGCTGCACACGCAGGGCGCACCAGAGAAGCGGGATGACTTCTGGCGCAGCCAGGGAGGCGACGGTGCCCTCCTCATGCGCACTCTTCTCCCCGCCAATGCCACAACAGACATCATCGGCGGACCAGGCAAGGAGTTCTGGACGAATGGCGCCAACTACCCTGTTGACGCACCCGACCTGCTGAACGCCATCACGCGCAAAGGCGGTCTGGAGAAGACCTGGCTGGGGCTGTACCGCTACGAAATCTCGCCCGCACAGCCCTGCAAGCGCGTCCACTTCCTCACGCTCCTCCAAGCCGCTGACGCAGCGGAGCCGCAAATGGTCGCATCCACGCTCCTGCAGGACGCAGAAACCGACGGCCTCCGCTTCACCACACGCGAAGGCCTCACAGCCGAGCTCCGTTTCACGAAGAGCGGTTCCCTCAACGGCGTCCTCCGCCTAACTCAAAACGGCCAGGAGCTTTTCAATGGCCCCCTGCTGAAATAACCACCAGTCCAGTGCCCGCCGCTTTGGCGACGGGGCAACCTGTCCTGCGCCCGCCGCTTTGGCGAC
>JAFTAC010000184.1 GCA_017458805.1 Victivallales bacterium
GGTCTGGGACAACAACGAAAACGGCGACCTGGATTTGTTCGCTGGCAAGAAGCCCGCGTCGGAGGCGGAGATCATAAAGGTTTACAAGGCTCTTGCCAAGTACTTCCCCTCCTGGCTGGGCTACAACATGGCGAAGTGCGGCGGCTGCATCCGCGCGTGCGTCAGCATGCTGGAAAAGCCAGGCGGCTGCCTGGCTGGACGCTTCCACAACCCCTTGCGCACGGGAAAAGCCTGGAAAATGGAGAGGTGAACGATGATGACTGCATTGGACATAAAGAAGAAGGCCCTGGAGCTTGGGGCCGATTTGGTGGGCATCGGCGACATCCGCCTCTTCGACGGCACATCGCCTCAGCACGACCCGAAGATGATTCTGCCGAAGGCCACCTGCGTCATCGGATGCGCCTTCAGGGTGCCCCGCGCCCTCTACCAGGCGATGCACGACCAGGTGCAGTACCTGAACTATGCCCAGCTTGGCGTGCGCCTCATCGACGAGGAGGTCTCCGAAATCTTCCTCCTGCGACTTGGGGCGATGATCGAGGACGCTGGCTATGACGCATGCGTGCAGCGCAACGTCAGCAACCTGATGGTCAAGGGGGACAAATCGACCAATCCCGAAGTTTACGACACCTACGAGCTGAAATACGCGGAGGCGGTTGCCCCTGGCAAACCCGCACCCGATGTGATTCTCGACGTGGCGCAGGCCGCCAGAATCTGTGGGCTTGGCAGTCTAGGCGATTCAGGCCACGTGCTTGCGAAGGAGCTGGGACCATACGTGCGCTTCGTCTTCATCATCACCGACATGCCTCTGGAGTGCGACCCGCCCTTCGAGGGGACGCTCTGCGACCACTGCGGCAAATGCATCGCCTCCTGCCCTGGCCACGCCATCTCGAAGGATGGGCTGGACACCTGGCAGTGCGCCGTCTATTACAAAGGCGCCCACGAAACCAACCCCTTCATGCACGACGGCTTTCTGAAAGGCTCCGCTGAACGGGAGAAGATTCTTTCGGGCGAAAAACGGTTTGACAGTGAATCAGCCCGCACCCTCTATCCGCAGGAGAGCTTCCTGCCAACGGAGCCTATGCGCGGCTACATGCCCGCCCTCTGCGGAAAAGCGTGCGACTACGCCTGCTATCACCACTTGAAAGAAACGGGGAGGCTGTAAGACTATGGATACAAAGGAACTCAAACAGCAGTTGGCCGACGCCCTGATTGCCGAGGGAGCGGACATCGTCCGTTGCGGCAACGTGGAGCGTTTCCATGACCCCGCCATCCTCCAGCTGATGCCGACAGCGAAGACAGTCGTCTGCGTGGCGTTCCGCCAGTTGCGCGGCAGCAGACGCGGCATTGAAGAGGGCACGACCTACTACCAGTACACCACCATGGCGGTCATCACGCTGGAGGAGACTGTGATGCCCATCGCCCTTCTGCGCGGCTGCGCCGTGCTGGAAAAGGCTGGCTACGAGGCCCTGCCTCAGCGCCGCAACCAGTTCGTTCGTCATGATACCGCCAATACCAGCCCCGAGATGTACCCAGAGATGGTCGAAGCCGCCAACTCCCATGAGCTTATTATGGACTTCGAGCAGGATGCCATCGACTGCGGTCTCGGCGAACGCGGCCTCAGCGGCTCCATCCTCACCGATGAGTTCGGCCCCTGCCAGCGATTCGTCTTTATTCTGACAGACGCAGAGCTGCCCCCTGACCCGCTGGTGCAGCCGCACCTGTGCGACCGCTGCGGCAAATGCGTGAAGGCCTGCCCAGGCCACGCCCTCTCCGCCGATGGCAAGCTCGACACCTGGCAGTGCTCCGCCTACTACGCTGGCGCGGCAAAGGCCATCAACCCGTTCATGCCAGAAGACGCCTTCGCGGATGACCCCGACCGCCTCGCCATCATCGCAGGCGAAGCCCATTTGACACCCGAACACGCCAGGGAGATTCTCTCCCAGCTCGTCTTCTACCCAGGCATGCGCTGCGGCTACCATGCCAGCATCTGCGGACGCGCCTGCGACACGGAGTGCTACATCCACCTGGAGGAAAAAGGCGCGCTCTCCCGCAAATTCCTCACACCCTTCCGCAAGCGCCCGAAGTGGAGTTTGTCATGACGAATTGGGGCGCACAATTCTGGGGCGCGCAACGCGCGCCCGTTTACTCCAGTGAAAATGCACACCCCTCCTGCTAGGGGACGAGTTCTTTCCACAGGGGCATAAAATGCAAGCCCGGGGGGGAGGCTCGTCCCCTAGCAGGAGGGGCGAAGAACTTGTATTGGTGCTAACGGGGGCGCGTTGCGCGCCCCAGAAGTAAGGCTTATGATAAACCTCATACCTTGCTCAGCTTGAACTCGCCGTCGTAGTCAACGTGGAGCTTGCTGCCTTCGGGAAGCTCACCCGCGATAATCATGCGGGAGACTGGGTTCTCCAGGCGGCGCGTGATGACACGGCGCAGTGGACGCGCGCCATAGACGGGGTCGTAGCCCTCGTCCGCCAGCGCGGATTTCGCGGCGTCGGTGATTTCAAAGCCGATGCGCCTGTCCGCAAGACGTTTTGCAAAGGCGTCCAGTTGAAGTCCCACAATGCCGAGAATGTGCTTCTTCTCCAGCCTGTGGAAGACCACGATGTCATCCAGCCTGTTCAGGAACTCGGGGCGGAAGGCATCGCGCAGACGCGCCAGCACAGCCTCCCTCATCGCCTCGAAGTCGCCCTCCTTCGCCTCGATGATTTCACGGCTGCCGATGTTGGAGGTCATGATGATGACCGTGTTCTTGAAATCGACGTGGCGTCCCTGCGAGTCGGTCAGGCGACCGTCGTCCAGCACCTGAAGGAGAATGTTGAAGACGTCGGGGTGCGCCTTTTCGATTTCATCGAAGAGCAGCACGCAGTAGGGATGGCGGCGGACCGCCTCCGTCAGCTGGCCGCCTTCGTCGTAGCCCACGTATCCAGGAGGCGCGCCGACCAGACGAGACACCGTGTGCTTCTCCATGTACTCGGACATGTCGATGCGCACCATGGCGCGCTCGTCGTCAAAGAGCGCCTGCGCCAGGGTCTTCGCCAGCTCGGTCTTGCCGACGCCAGTGGGTCCCAGGAAGATGAAGCTGCCGATAGGCCTGTTCGGATCCTTCAGGCCCGCGCGGGCGCGCAGGATGGCTTCGGAGACGGCCTCAACGGCATCCTCCTGGCCAATCACACGCTTGTGCAGGTGTTCGTCCAGTTTCAGCAGCTTTTCGCGCTCGCCCTCCATCAGCTTGGCGACAGGGATGTGCGTCCAGCGGCTGATGATGGCGGCGATGTCCTCCTCATCAACCTGCTTCTTCAGCAGACGCTCGTTCTCGGCGCGTTTTGCCTCCTCCTCAAGCTGGCTCTTCTTGCGTTCAAGCTCGTGGATGGTGCCGTATTTGAGCTCGGACGCCTTGGCATAGTCGCTGTTGCGCTCGGCCTTCGCCATCTCGGAGCGGGCGATGTCCAGAGCGTTGTTGATTTCAGCGACCTTCGCGATGGCGTTCTTTTCGTTCTCCCAGCGCGCCGTCAGCTCGTCTGCCAGCGCCTTCACGGCAGCCAGTTCCGCTTTCAGCTTCTCGCAGCGTTCCTTGGAGGCCTCGTCGCTCTCCTTGCTCAAACCGTTCAGCTCAATCTCCATCTGCGTCTTCTTGCGGATGGCCTCGTCCAGTTCGACAGGACGACTGTCGATTTCGGTGCGCAGCTTTGCGGCTGCCTCATCGACCAGGTCAATGGCCTTGTCGGGCAGGAAGCGTTCCGTCAGGTAGCGGTCCGAGAGCACGGCTGCGCTGACCAGCGCGGCGTCGCGGATGGTTACGCCGTGGTGAATCTCATAGCGTTCGCGCAGTCCACGCAGGATGGAGATGGTGTCCTCCACGCTGGGCTGCTCCACAAGAACCGTCTGGAAACGACGCTCCAGAGCAGCGTCCTTCTCGATGGACTTGCGGTATTCGTTGAGGGTGGTAGCGCCGATGCAGTGCAGTTCGCCACGGGCCAGCATGGGCTTCAGCAGGTTGCCTGCGTCCATGGCCCCCTCCGCTGCGCATGCTCCAACCTCGGTGTGCAGCTCGTCGATGAAGAGGATGATTTCGCCGTCCGAGGAGGTGACCTCCTTCAGCACGGCCTTCAAACGCTCCTCGAACTCGCCAGGGTTCTTGGAGCCTGCAATCAGCGCTCCCA
>JAFTAC010000185.1 GCA_017458805.1 Victivallales bacterium
ACGCCACGATAGGACGCAAGCTTCCCCACAGCTATTCGGAGAAAATCCACAACGCCTTTGGAAAGTATCCCTTCAGCCTCATAGAACTGGAACCCGAGGAAGCACGGGAGTTCATGCTGCACGATGCCTTCAAGGGCATCACCATCACCATCCCCTACAAGAAACTGGCGTTGGAAGTCGCCAGCTGGGCCTCTCCAACTGCACGGAAAATCGGCTGTGCCAACACGCTGCTGCGCTGTCCTGACGGTTCGCTCAAGGCCTACAACACCGACTACGAAGGCTTCAAATACATGGCACGCAAGGCGAATGTCTCCTTCCAGGGTGCAAAGGTGCTGATCCTCGGCTCGGGTGGCACCTCCCTTACAACCCGCACGGTGGCGGCAGACGAGGGTGCGAGAGAGGTGGTTATCGTCTCACGCACAGGCGACGTCAACTATGGCAATGTGAAAGAACTCCACGCAGATGCAGACATCATCATCAACGCCACGCCAGTGGGGATGTACCCCAACACGGCAGAACAGCCGATTGATTTGAGCGCCTTTCCGCATTTACGGGCTGCGCTGGACGTCATCTACAACCCGATGCGCACACGTTTCACACAACAGGCCATCCGCCTAGGCATCGCCCACTGCGATGCCCTGCGGATGCTTGTAGCGCAGGCATTCTACGCCATGGAGATTTTCCTTGGCGAAAAGCAGCCCGAAGCGATGATTGAGGAGGTCACTGCCCTCATACGCAAAGAAACCGCCAATATCGTCCTGACAGGGATGCCTGGCTCCGGCAAAACCACTATTGGGAAGCTGGTGGCAGAAAGGCTGGGACGCATTTTTGTCGATACGGATGAGCTGATTGTCGCAAAGGCTGGCATGCCCATACCCGACATTTTCGCCACGAAAGGGGAAGAGGGTTTCCGCCAGATTGAGTCGGAGGCCATCGCCGATGTGGCAAAAAAAAGCAGCCTTGTCATTGCCACGGGTGGCGGTGCAGTGCTGCGTGAGGAGAACCGCCTGAACCTGGCGCAGAACGGCTTCGTCTTCTGGCTCAACCGTCCCCTGGAGGCCCTTCAGCTTGGCAACGGACGTCCGCTCTCCACTTCTCGCGAAGCTGTTGTAGCCTTGTTCGAACAGCGTGAGCCCCTCTACAGGCAGACTGCCGATGCCATTGTGGACAACGATGCCCCCCAAGAGATAGTCGCACAAAAAATCGTTGATGCACTTGAGCATCATCTAAAATAGGAACTCTGGCTATGAACAAAACCCTTAAAATACTCGTCATCAATGGTCCGAACCTGAACATGCTGGGCATACGCGAACCCGACATCTACGGGCGCAAGACATACAAAGACTTGGTCGCATTCATTCAGGAGGCGGCAAAGAAGCTGAATATCGAGGTGGATGTCCGCCAGAGCAACCATGAAGGCGTCATCATCGACTGGATTCAAGAGGCTTTGGGCAAGTTCGACGGCATCGTCATCAACCCAGCCGCCTACACGCACACCAGCATCGGCATCATGGACGCACTCAAGGCGGTCGCCCTACCCGCCGTGGAGGTCCACATCTCCGACATCTCCACGCGCGAGGATTTCAGGCACATCTCATACGCCTCCAAGGCGTGCATCGCCACCATCGCTGGTCACGGCTTTGACGGCTACCGCATGGCACTTGAAAAGTGCAAAGAGGTTTTGGCCACTACTCCTTGACCAGTATAACCTGGTCGAGGAAAATGCGGTTTTCCTTTTTCGAGTCCTTGACGTAAGCAGGGCCCGTAAGTTTCGCGGAAATCCAAACCGTCCATGTGTTGTATTCGGGTGCACCATCGGCAGGGGTCCAGAACTGGTCGAGCTTGACTTCCATGCGCCAGAAGAAACCCCAGACGATGGAGCGCTTCCCGATTTCAAACTTGCCGATGCGGTACCAGTGGTACTTCTCGTCCTGCGGAAAGTCGTTCAGATTGAGCTGGACGCTTCTCTTGGATGGATAGTCATAGGCTCCAAACCAACTGGGCTTAAGATTCCCCGCTTGTAGCTTCATGACATGCTTGGTGTTTGCTCCTTCAGGCGGCGAAACCATGGCACGACCTGTCACTGAATCGGCGTCGGGTTCCGTGGAAGCAAAATGCGGGTAGGCCAGCAGACGTATCTGGTCGGTTGAGTATTTTTTGAACTGCTCGGGCAATTCCACCTCAAAGCCATATTTGTCCAAATCCAGCTGCAAAGCCTTATCCAACTCGGGGCGTTTGTCAGGAGCCGCATATTTGTCCATACGCGCTGTTCTGTAGGTCTTGTACTCCTCAAGCAGTTCCTTGCGACGTTCCGCTGAAACAAACCCCTGAGTAGCCATCATCACGGCCATCGGCGTCAGCAGCTCCTTCTCCACACGGTATCTATAGTCGGAACCTTCTGGCGTCAATGCACGAGCCTCCTTGAGGATGCCGTAGAACTTGTTGACAAACGAAGCCGTCTGGTACTGCCTCAATGAGCGGATGACATAGTACATGGGCTCCGTGTCCTCGCGCACAGCTTTGCGAAGCATCTCCAGAGCCTCGCGCATCTTCGGGGCGGCAGGACCGTAGTGCTTCTCCACAAAATCGGCGATGAGGAGCTCGGGGTCCAAATCTGGATCCTCCATCAGATGCGTCCCCATCCAGTACTGCAAATCATAGAAGTTCTGCGGATTTCTGAACTGGTAGGTCTCTCCTTCGATGAAAATCATATCGAAGCCCGCCGAACGGAAGTATTTCATATCTGGGGCGATGGCATCCACCATGGTCTCAACGCGGGGAGGCGTGAAGTAGGGGCCATCAATGTCCATGTTCCAGTAGTCCCACAGAGCCAGATGCGCATCCAGCTTGCGCCATCCATCGACCAAAGCTCGTTGCCTGTCGTTGAACTTCGAGGTGAGCGGACGGAAGCAGTCGCTTCGCGTATAGACGTCGCACCAGCGTATCACCACATTCTTCGCGGGGCGGTACGTCTTGGGGGCCTTTTCCGTCGATACGTAGGCAAACGTGCGCAGGAGAATCTCGGGGTATTCGTCGGCAATGGCCTCGGCAACCCTATTGACAAAAAGCACCACCAGCGCGCTGTCGCCGCCTTCAGCATCGATGATTTTCCTGCATTCGGGGCACTGGCAGATGTCATCAGTACAGTCCAGCTGGGAAATGTCGTACATGATGGGCCATTTTTCCTTCGGGAGGGTGCTTCTGTCCTTGGCGATGAACTCCCGCAGGTGCTTGATGGCGACCTGTGCGACCTCGGGGTTGCTCAGGCAGAGCTGGCTGAACGCCCTGCCCTTGCCGCAGTGGCGTTTCCCCTCCTTGTTCATGCTGAAGTACTCGGGATGCTCCTTGAAGTACTTGTCAGGGCTGACGTAGTCGTAGAAGCTGTGGCAGTGGTTGGCCTGCTTCGAGAGTCTCACAGGCGACCACCGTTCATTGAAGCGGTTCCGCCGTTCAAACTCTATGTTCTGCGTAAGCAGCTTTTTCTCCAGTCCGTGCCTCCAGGACGCAGAATAAATCTGCCTCTCCAGAAAAGCTGGTTTGCCACGTTTATTGAGTTCTCCAAATGCTAGTTTTTCCTTCTTTGGAATGTAGGTCGATTCAAAGGTGAACCAGCGCACGCCCAGCTCATTCTCCAGGAAATGCCAAACGGCATATTCTGCACCATTGAGTTCGTGCCCCGTGAGGATGATGTTCCCTCCTTTCGTGCAGTAGAGCCACTCCTCTGGCGCAAATGATGCAAAATCAATCCCCTGCTTTTTCGCGAAGGCAGTCTGCCCTACGTAAAACGCAGGCTTGTCCCCCGCGAACTCCTTCTCGGCAACAATGGAATACTCTTGGTTGCATATCTTTTTGAGATGCACATACAGTTCTGATGCCGCAAACTGGGCGTCAGCGTGAACAATCACGTTCTGGGCGCACATCGTTGTAATCATCATAAACAACGAAATTACAGTGAATTGGATGATTTTGTTTCTCATTGTTTTCCTCGTTGTGATTGACTGGGACGTGCAACGCTGATGCGCACAATGCTGATGCGCACAATGCTGGTGCGCACAATGCTGGTGCGCACAATGCTGGTGCGCGCAACGCGCGCACGTTTACCCCAGGGTACATCCTGTGCCCCACCTGATAGAGTACGGGACCCTAGCCCTCTTCGATGAAACACTGCATATTTTGACCAGGCCGTGAACGGCCTGGCTACTCCTCCTGCTCCAGGAAAGCATCGTAGCGGGCGCGAATCTCCGTCACATTGGCATCGTCGAATGAGGCGTTGAAACGCTCACACAGTTCCGCAAAAAGCTGTGCAGCCGCGTCGGACGCAGCCCCGCCCTCCAAGTCGCCAGCGGAACGCTGCTTCGTCACCTCGATGTCCATAATGCCGCTGATGTACCGTTCACCAGCACGTGCGTTCCGCAACCCCACCAATTCCAGCTCAAAGCTGTTAGCCACGCGGAAGGTGATGTCCAGCAGCGCCTCAGCGTGCTGCAGCATCGAATAGAACTGCCCAATCATCGACACCGCCACAATGGATAGCCGCATCAGATGCTTCGCCTGGATGCGCTTTTCCCCACCATCTTCCAAAGGCAACGGTATCGACGCATAGAAGAGCCCGTTCATAAAGAACTCCCAGAAGCAGACAGGAGAACTGTCCTCGCGCAACTGCTTGCCGCACACCGATTCGTTGGTGGCGTGAATCGTGGAGGTCAAACTTGTATTTCCCCACGGCAAATCCGCCAGCCGAGGACTGGCGATGCCGTGCAGGGCCTGGCGCACCTTCGTCAGCGTCAAATCGTCAAAGGGATTTGCGGGGCGGCAAATCACCTCAAACAACGGCTTGCTGCGCACAACGTTGTTGCCCAGCTGCTCGCGCGCCTGGCGGCGGCTCCGCTCCAAAAACGGTGGAAAGACGATGCTTTCATTGCTGTCAACCTGGCGTTCCTCATACAGGATGCCACGCAGCATGCGCCCAAGCATCTGCCGCTGGTTGCGAAGCGCGCGCTGAATCAGCTGATGCAGCTCGGAGGACTTCTCCGCAGGATGGCTGCGGGCGTCGGGGGTACGCACGTAGAAGACGCCTGTCCGCAGTTCATCAGGGAAGGCGTTGCTGCACACATGGGGCATGTCCTTGAAGGGATAGACCACCAGCACCACGTACCGCTTGCCGTCCACCACGGGACGGACGATGTCAATGGAGACAGGTGGATCCGCGCTGCGGCTGATGGTCTGCCCCACCGTGCTCGGGTCAAATGAGGCGGCCTCCT
>JAFTAC010000186.1 GCA_017458805.1 Victivallales bacterium
CACCTGTCGGCGGGATGGGCTCTCCGTTGTCCGTAATGACAAAGCCATGCTGATCAGCCCTGCCCTCGCCCAAGTCCGCGACATTCCCCGCAAAGTTTTCCTCCTTGCGAGCCTCCTGGCTTCTGTTGACAAGGAACATGTTGACATCCAGCCACCAGTCCCTCGCACTGCCCACATTCAACAACGCCGCCAGTTCCTCTGCCTGTTCAAGGGTCGCCAGCGAGATTATCTCACGGCTTCCATAGACGGCCAACCGCGCAGACGACGGCAGCCCCTCCTCCTGCCATTGCAGGAAGACCTGGCCATTGCGGCATTCGCCCGTCAACTGCGACAATCCCCCCATCACCGTGCAGGAAATAAGTAGCCCAAGCGAGTTCAATGCATGCTTTAGCAAACGAGAGTGCGAAGAATGATGTGCCATAATCAAGGTTCCTTTGGAAGCAAAACCATCTTAGAAGAAGCGTAACGTGACGGCTTCACCTGCCTTCATGGGCAATACAAGGAGGCCATTGGCGTCAATCGCTGCCTCGCGCCCATTGATTGCAACGTGCGAGAAGCCGTTGCCGTGGCATTTGAGGCGCAGGGTGTTGTCGCGCCCTGCGACGACCTCCACCTTCGCCTCATGCAAAGTGCGATTGGCTGAAACTCGGAAACCGCCTGGCGCAGGCATGTTCGTGAAACGCACGTTCCGATGGCGCAGCGGCGAGCCTGCAAAGAGATGCAGGATGCGCTGTCGGCTGTGGAGCATCATGTCCTGAACGGCGGTCAGCGCCCCCATGGCACCATCCATCTGCATCACCTGCGGACGCGAGGACATGAGCGAGCAGCCCTTGAAGTAGGTGTCGTGCAAAGAACCACCGCCGCAGTTGTTGTACTCTCGCTTCCAAATGTCAAGAAGCAATTCAGCAGCCTCGGCGTTGCCAAGGCGGTTCTGTATCATGGCGGCCCAGGGGATGCACCAGCCAGACCAGAGCCCCATGCCATGATAGAGCCAGCGGCGTATGCTGCGGGCCACAATGCCGCTCCACTGCGGGTCTTCGGGGTCGATGGTGTCAAAGGGGCAGAGGGCCGCCAGATGGGAGTGGTGGCGATGGCTCTCCTCAAGAAGCAGACCATCCCACAGGCCAATCTCCTCGCTACCGTCTGCGCCTTTCACGAGGGCGGCCATGGGGAGCTTATCCACGATTTCCTGCCAGGCGGGGTCCTTCTTCTCGCCAAGCAAATCGGCGGTCGCAATAAGATTCCGCGCCAGGCGATGGATGGCGGCCAGTTGGAAGGAGGCGTTTTCACCCCAGGCGTTCATCGCAGAGCCGCGATATTCGGGGGAGACGGATAGCGGCAGTACAAACTTGCCGTCCCGCGTCTCCAGCATCGCCTGGAAGACCGCCATCGTCCCGCGCATGAACTCGAACGCCACATTGCGGAGGTAGTCCATGTCGCCGCTGTAGTCTGCGTAATCGACCATCATCTGCGCCATCCAGGCGGTGCAGGCGTGGTCGATGGTGCCCGTCCAGAACGCCCCCATGCAAGTGCAATGGTCATCGACGGCATGCGGCAGCATATAACCGTTGTCGATACCGATGTAGTTACGTGCGTTCTGGCGAAGCTGCTCGCGCCAGGACCAGACCAAATCCAAAATCTTGCGCAGGTTGTCCAGGCAGTTGGCGCGGTAGGCTGGCCAGTACATCATCTCGACATTGATGTTGAAGTGGTAGTCGCCCGACCACGGGGGCAGACTATTGTCCTCCAACCACGGCCCCTGGAGACCAGCGGGATAGCCGTCGGGCGTGGTCATGGAGGCGAATTTGAAGAGGCCGTCGTAGTAGATTTCATCCATCGTTGCGGAGCCCGTCTCGACCAGAGGTGCCTTTGCCCAGAAGGTCTTCCACCATGCTTCATTGTCAGAGACCAGCTTGTCCCAATCCAGCGGTGTAAGCCCTGGAAGCATCCGCGAAAGCGCATCGTAGGCGAAGGCATTCATCTCCATGGATTCCTTGACACCCGTCCCCTCCATGTCCATCTTCAACTGTTCAACGTTTGAACTGCGGCGGAAGTTTGCCGTGTAGAGACCGTCTGCCTCCACGACCGCCAGGCTGAACGCCTTGTCGGCAGGCATGGGCTGCACAAAGCCCTTCAGGTCATCGCGGGAAAGAATCTCTGGCGGCAAAAAGGAACGCTCCTTGAGGGCGTTGCCGCTCAACGAGTAGGAATCCAGCACCTGGTAGGAGAGTACACCGTCGCATTTGAAGGCGAAGCATCCCTTCTGGGTCATGTCAAGCCGTAATTCGCCAACATACTCTACACCACTTTTACTGTAAATAACAGCCAACCTGCCCGTTGACCTGTCCAGTTCGTTACGCACCAGTTCGCCATCCAGCTCAAAGACGATTCGCCCCACGGGGATGAGGGAGGGGCGTGAGGGGATGCCAGGCTTCTGCGCGTCGTCTGTCGCGAAGATGCGCTTGATGGCCTGTTCGTCCCCCGCTTCAAGAGCGGCCTTGATGTCGCGGTAGTTCTGGCGTTCCGTCCAGCTCATACCCCCACGATGGTCCCAGAGTTCGGAGCAGCCAATGGAGACATTCAAGGTGCGCCCTTCTCCCCAGGCATACAGCCCCAGATAGCCATTCCCCAGCATCGTGCCCTCATGCTGATGAGGAAGGGGATAGTCACGGGTAAATAGATTGCATTGAATCATCGTAGTCTCCATATTAAATTAAGATATTGAACGTGCTGCTTCTGGGAGGTCATCGCACACTCGTTACGAAAACCCTTCCTAATTTACCACAAAAATCGGATATTGCACGTTGTCAATCGTCAAAAATCCCGCCATCGAGGGCATTTCTGACGGCCAGGATGTACTTGGCCTTGTCCAACGGGTCGATTCCTCGTCGCGGCGAAATGCGTTCTGGCGTGACAGGACACTCGCGATAACTGTGAAGTTTCACGTTCATCGCACCGCGTCCGCTTGTAATCATGGCAAGGGTCGTTGGGTAATTCAGGCTAGTTCGAACGGGCAGCAGAGCCTTCAGAGCAACGCGGTCACCGTCGGAGCTTGTCTCAAGCACCTCGCCCTCCATCATGTTCACATCGCTGATGACCCGCCCAATGCTGTCGGAAGGCAGCTTGAAATGCACCAGAAGAATGGGCTCCAGCAACGTGCTGCCGCCGTTGGCAAGGCCGTCCTGGATGGCCATGGGAGTGGCGACGATGAAATCCAGTGGATGCGTGTGAACAAGATGATGTTCGCCGCCAACCAGAGTGATTTTCACATCGGTCACCTCCCAGCCAAGCCGCCCCTGCTTCAAGGCATGTGGAAGTGCCTGCTCCACCTGGTGCTGATAGCGCGCCATGATGTCCTTCACTGGAACCTGCGACGAAAAAACTACGCCACTTCCACGCGGTGCAGGCTCAATGAGAAACTTGAGGATGGCCCAGCAGGGCTTCGGCATGGTGTAATCGACAAAACCGTAAGCAGCTTCGCGTATGGTCTCCTTGAAGATGACGCTTGGCTCCGTGAAGGTCGCCTTGAGGCCAAAGCGCGTCTGAAGTTCCTCAGCCAATATTTCCAACTGGACCGTACCCATCACATGGATATGCAGTTGATTGAGCGACGAGATGTAGGTGGCGTTGAGAAGCGGATCCTCTTCTGAAAGGGTCTTGCATGCTTCGCGAAGGGCTCGCATGCCGTCGGGCTTCTCAGGAAGAAGCTGCACATTGACAAGGGGCGTCCTCAACTGGCCTGGCTCCACCTTTCGCGGGAGGCGTTCCTTGCCGCCAAAGACATAGCCGATGTCCAGGTCACCCAACCCGTACACCACGCCAACACCCCCTGCCCCCAGTTTGCCAAGGTCATGCCCCGCCACATCCCGTATCTGCGTGATCTTGCGCGAAATGCTCTTTGGAGCTCCAGTCAGGAAATCCACGCCTGTCTCTATCTCCATCGACAGTCGGTTCTCAAGGTGTCCGCCATAGAGACGCACCAGAAGTCCCCGCCCCATAACACGGTCCTGCGACAGTGCAAAGACGACGCCGCTCAACGCCTCGCCATTGGGAACTGGCGCAGGCAGCAAATGAACGATGGCGTCCATCAACTCCTGCACGCCCACATCCCTGAGGGCCGATCCTGAATAGACGGGAAACGCCTTGCAATCGCACACCAGCTCACGCAGTCTCGCAAACAACCGCTCCTGCGGAATATCCCTGCCCTCCAGATAGTCCTCCAAAAGCTCATCGTCCGTGCCACAGACATACTCCACAAGTTTTTCGTTATCAGCGGCATATACAGCATCTTGCGTCAGATGGCGATGGATTTGGCGCAGTGTTTCAGGCAAATCCGCCCCTTCGCGGTCTGTCTTGTTCACAAAGAACAACAGGGGAATGTGCTGCTGAAGCAAGGCTTGGAAAAGCACCTCCGTCTGCGGCTGCACACCGTCCACGGCATCCATCAGCAGAACCGCCCCGTCCAACGCCCAAAGCGAACGTTCTATTTCCGCAGAAAAGTCCGTGTGCCCAGGCGTGTCTATCAGGTTGATTTGGACATTGTTCCAGCAGAAGGAGACGCAACTGGCCTTCACGGAGATGCCGCGCCGCCTCTCCACAGGCAGACTGTCTGTGTGCGCCGTGCCGTTATCCACGCTGCCCGCCTGTTGAAGCAC
>JAFTAC010000187.1 GCA_017458805.1 Victivallales bacterium
CCTTTAGGCATAAAAAACCTAAAGTTGATGATAATATATTACTTGATTATCTATTTGCAAACACAAAACTAAATATTTTCCTTATATTCTAGTCTCTTTTCAACAATCCCGCTTGCAATTCTTGTAAGAACGGACATAGTATATAATAGGAGGTTTGCATATTCATGCATTATTTAATTAGACGATTACTCTATTTCATCCCGACGCTTCTCAGCGTGAACATATTCGTGTTCGTGCTGTTTTTTGTGGTCAATTCCCCAGACCACATTGCGAAGCAGGCGTTGGGCGAAAAGGCCGCGACGCCCGAGATGGTGCAGCGGTGGAAGGAGGCGCGCGGCTATGCGCTGCCCCTTTTCCTGAATATGAAGGAAAAGGGAACAGGATGCCTTACGCAGACGATTTTCTTCCAGAAGAGCCTGAAGATGCTCTGGGGGGAGTTTGGCGTCTCCGACATGACCCTACAGCCCATTGGTCCTGAGATACTGCGTCGGATACCGCCGTCGCTCTGCCTGACCTTCACGGTCTTCCTCGCCTCGCTGCTCTTCAACATCGTGCTGGCGATGACGGCCTCCGCCAACCGCAACGGGCACTATGATGTCTGCATCCAGCTGGGGTGCGTGCTGCTGATGTCGGTTTCGACGCTCATCTACATCATCATCGGGCAGTATCTGTTCGGAAAAACGCTGCATCTTGTTCCTGTGTCGGGCTTTCTGCCCGGATTCGAGATGCTGCGCTTCCTGGTGCTGCCCGTTGTCATCGGCATCATCGGCAATCTGGGCAGCGGCGTGCGCTTCTACCGCACGCTCTTCCTGGAGGAGATGGGGCGGGACTATGTGCGGACCGCGCGCGCCAAGGGGCTGCCTGAGGCGAAGGTGCTTTTCGTGCATGTCCTCAAGAACGCGCTCATCCCCATCTTGACCAACGTGCCCGTCCAGCTGCTGATGCTCATCATGGGTAGTCTCCTGCTTGAGAACTTCTTCAGCATCCCTGGCATGGGGGGCTATACCATCAGCGCCATCAACGCGCAGGATTTCGCCGTCGTAAGGACGATGGTCTTCCTGGGCTCCTTCTTATATATGGTTGGGCTGGCCCTCACGGACCTTTCCTACTGTCTAGTTGACCCGAGGGTGAAACTCTCTTGATTTATGATAAACACCTTCTTCAATAGCTGGCTCGTCCAGAACATCCTGACGATGGCCATCGCCGCTTCAGTGGTGGTTGTTGCGTGCGTTTTGGCGCGCCGCGAGTACTGGCGCATCGCAGCCAGGGAGATTTGGCGGCGCAAGGCGGCGAGGTTCTCCTTCGTCATCCTGCTTCTCTATGCCTCCATAGCTCTGCTGGACAGCATCGGCTGGCGGCGTCCTGCCGTCGATACCGCCACGGGGAAGCCAGCTCTCCACCCTGTGACTGGCAAGCCGATTATGGACCAGGGCGGTTCTGCACTGGACTACATCCTCAAGCCGCTCTCCTCAAAAAAGGAGACCTCCTATTCTGCGCCACTGGCGAGCCGCCAGTTCACGACGGTGATTGAGCGCAAGGAGGATGGAACTGTGGCGAGAGTTCACCGACCGCTGAATCATCCACGCCAGCACCTGCTGGGGACGGATATTATCGGCTCCGACGTGCTGGTGCTCTCCCTGAAGAGCATTCGCACGGGGCTGATCATCGGCTGCCTCACCACGCTGCTGGTCATCCCCTTCGCGCTTTTCTTCGGGCTGTGGGCTGGGTATTATGGCGGATGGGCAGACGACGTGGTCCAGTACCTCTGCACGCTGATCAGTTCCATCCCCTCGGTGCTGCTCATCGCGGCGCTGATGCTTATCTCAGGGCGAGGCCTGCCTCAACTCTGTCTGGCCGTGGGTGTCACCTCGTGGACGGGGCTCTGCCGCCTAGTGCGCGGCGAGGCAATGCGTCTGCGCGAGATGGAGTATGTGCAGGCGGCGCAGGCGCTTGGCGTCTCCTCGTGGCGTATCATCGTGCGCCACATCCTCCCGAACCTCCTGCACGTGGTGATGATAAACCTGGTGCTGAAGTTCTCGGGGCTGGTGCTGGCGGAGGCGACCTTGACCTATCTTGGCCTTGGCGTAAGTGCAGAGACCATCTCCTGGGGGACGATGATCAACGACGCGCGATCCGAATTGACACGGGACCCGATTATCTGGTGGAAACTGACAAGCGCCTTTGCCTTCATGCTGGGGCTGGTCTTGCCTGCCAACATCTTCGGCGATGCCGTGAGAGACGCCCTTGACCCAAGATTGAGGACACAGTGATGAACAGCGACGGAACAGTCATACGGGTGGAAGGGCTTTGCACGGCCTTCAGGCAGGGCAACGGCACCGTGCGCGCCGTGGATGGCGTCTCCTTTGCCATCCGTCCAGGCGAGATGCTGGCACTGGTTGGAGAATCGGGTTCGGGAAAATCCGTGACGGCTCTGTCGCTGATGGGGCTGCTGCCAGAGGCAACCTCGGTAATAGAGGGGGGCAAAGTGCTTTTCGACGACCAGGACATCCTTGCCGCTCATGCGGTCGATAAGATTCGTGGCAAGCAGATTGCGACGATTTTCCAGGAGCCCATGACGGCGTTGAACCCTGTGCTGTCGATAGGCTGGCAGCTGACCGAGGGGCTGAAGCAGCACGAGCACCTTAGTGGTACGGAGTGCCACGAGAAGGCGGTGGCGCTGTTGAAGCGCGTTGGAATCCCCGCGCCTGAGGAACGCCTGAAGGAGTATCCGCACAACTTGTCGGGCGGGATGAGACAGCGCGTCATGATAGCAATGGCTTTGGCGTGCAACCCTTTGCTGCTTATCGCAGATGAGCCGACGACGGCTCTGGATGTGACGGTGCAGGCTCAGATTATGGAGCTGCTGGCGGATTTGCGGCGCGAATACAAAATGGCGGTGCTACTTATCACGCACAACCTGGCGTTGGTGCGGGAACAGGCGGACCATGTGGCGGTCATGTATGCAGGGAGTATCGTGGAGGAGGCTGCGCGAAACGAGCTATTCGCCGAGCCGCGCCATCCCTATACGCGCTTGCTGCTGAAGGCGATACCCAGCGTAACAAGCCGTGGCAGAGCACTCTCTGCCATCGCGGGGCAGGTCCCTGCTCCTTCAGAGAAGCTGCCAGGCTGTCGCTTTGCCCCCAGGTGTCCATACGCCGACGAAACGTGCCTGGCGGGGAAGATCCAGATGACAGATGAAGGAGGGCACGGCGTGCGCTGCCTTCATCCGCATGTGGACGCTTCCTCTGGAGTCACCGATGGCTTGGCGGCTTCGGCACCGTCAAAAGAGGGGCAGAAGCTTTTGGATGTGAGTGGGCTGAAGGTGTGGTTTCCCATCAAAGCTGGCTTTTTCGGGCGAACACGAGGTTATGTGCGCGCGGTGGATGGCGTTGACTTGCAGCTATATGCGGGGGAAACGCTGGCTTTGGTGGGCGAATCAGGCTGTGGCAAGACCACCGTCGGCAAGGCTCTGATACGCCTTGTGAAGCCGACTGGGGGCAGGGTGCTGATGGACGGCGTGGACCTCGCCACTCTGTCCGATAAGCAGATGCTGCCATACCGCAAGAAGATACAGATGATTTTCCAGGACCCGTTCGGCAGTTTGGACCCCAGGCTGATGGTGGGTGAAAGCATCGCAGAAGGACTGGCGTGCGCAGAACAAGGCAAAGGAGAAGAAAAGGCGAGCCGTGAGGCACGCCTGCAGGAACTGCTGGAACAGGTTGGACTGCCGTCAAATGCCTTGACACGCTATCCCCATCAGTTTTCAGGTGGTCAACGCCAGCGTATCGGGCTGGCACGGGCTCTGGCAGCGAAGCCTGACATCATTGTCTGCGACGAATGCACCAGCGCACTGGATGTCTCGGTGCAGGCGCAGATTCTGAATCTGCTGAAGTTGCTACAAGAACGCTACAAGCTCTCCTACCTCTTCATCACACACGACTTAAGCGTTGTCTCTTACCTCGCGGACCGTGTGGCAGTGATGTACCTGGGGCGCATTGTGGAGGAGGGCAGCGCGGAAGATGTTCTGCTGAATCCGCTTCATCCCTACAGCCGTGCGCTGATTGCATCCGCGCCGCGCATGGACACAGAGAAGTCGGAGCGCGTGGCGGTGACAGGGGAGCTGCCAAGCCCCATCGCACCGCCACCAGGGTGTGCTTTCCACCCAAGATGCCCCTTCGCCACGGAGGCGTGCCGCCATGAGGTGCCTCGCCTGCTCGAAGCCTCGCCTGGGCGGCGCTGCGCCTGCCATCTCAAAGACAAACGCTAACAGGGAAACGACCATGCCAAGCGGAATCACGACCATACGCAACATCAGCCGTACCTATCGCCACATAGGGCGCTACCGCAAAATCGTCGGCATCCTGCTGAAGAACGGTTTCGGCTTTCTCTTCAAGGACTTGAAGGTGTTCAGTCTCCTTGGCTTTTCCAAGAAGGAGATTGATTCTTCGACGGAGGAGGCCAGGCCGTTGGCGGAATACGCGCCGCGTCTTCGCACCACTCTGGTTGAGCTGGGGCCGACGTATGTCAAGCTGGGGCAGATCCTCTCGACACGTCCCGACATCCTTCCTGCCGAACTGGTGAACGAGCTGGCTCTACTCCGCGACCATGTGCCGCCATTTCCCTTCGAGCAGGTGAGGCAGATCATCCGCGAGGAGCTTCATGGGGAGATGGAGGAGTTTTTCAGCTCATTTGACGAGAAGCCCGTGGGGGCTGCTTCCATCGCGCAGGGGCATCACGCGGTGCTGAAGGACGGCTCCGAGGTGTTCGTCAAGGTGCAGCGGCCAGGCATCCGAGGGGACATTATGGTCGATTTGGAGATTATGCAGTTCCTGGCCAGCCAGATTGAGGAGAACGAGCCTGCCCTGGCTTTTATGAAGCCCACGAAAATCATCGAGGAGTTTGCGGAGAGTCTTGAGCGCGAGCTGGACTTCCACAACGAGATGACCAACATGCTGAGCTTCGCGAAGCAGTTTGCCGACAACGAGGGCATCGTCATTCCAAAGCCCAGGCGGGAGCTCAGCAGCCGCCGCCTGCTCGTGATGGACTACATACGCGGCTTCCGTGGAGACGATTTGGAGGGGATGCGGAAGGCGGGAATTGACCTGAAGGCGGTTGCGGAACTAGGCGTCAAAATCCTGCTGGAGCAGTTCTTCGAGCATGGTTTCTTCCATGCAGACCCTCATCCAGGCAACATGTTTGTGCTGCCTGGGCCTAAAATCTGCTACGTCGATTTCGGCGTGATGGGCCGCCTTACGGAGGATGAGCGCGACTACTTCGCGCAAATCCTGACAGACATGGTTTCGGGCAACAACAAGGCAGTTGCCAAGGCAGTCCTGAAGATTACCACGTCGGATGCACAACCTTCGCTGGAAGTGCTGGAACGGGAGGTGGCCTCTTTGATTGACTGCCACCTGAAGGGGAA
>JAFTAC010000188.1 GCA_017458805.1 Victivallales bacterium
ATCCCCTAGAACAGGATGCCCGAAATGCGAAAAATGCACGCGTATCTGATGGGTCCGTCCCGTGTGTAGCAATATCTTCACCAGTGAGACGCCATTGTTGAACGCAATGGTTTTGTACTGCGTGGAAGCCTCCTTGCCTCGGTCCATGACCACGGCCATCTTCTCGAAATTATAGGGATGGCGACCAATGGGCAGCTCGATTGTCCCATTCGTCTCATTCATTCTACCCAAAATCAAAGCCACATAGATTTTGCGCACCTCGTGGTTCACAAAGGCCTCCTTGAAATGCTCCCGTATCTCCTGGTTCTTGGCGATAATAAGAGCCCCTGACGTGTCCTTGTCCAGTCGATGCACAATGCCTGGACGCAACTCCTCGTCAATCATCTCCTCGAACTCGTCTGAATCGCAGTGGTTTAGCAGGGCATTGACAAGCGTGCCCTCCCAGTTGCCATTGCCAGGGTGGACGACCAATCCCGCCTGCTTGTTGATGACCAGCAAATCATCGTCCTCATACAGCACATCGAGCGGTATCTCTTCTGGCTCCAATTGCCTCACGACGCTGGGCGTCACATCCACCGTGACGGTCGCGCCTGGGCGAATGAGGTCAGATTGTTCGGCCTTTTCACCATCCACCAGCAAGTAGCCGTCCCGTATAACGCGCTGGAAGAAGGCACGGCTGTACTCTGGAAGCGTTTTCGCAAGATACTTGTCAAGTCGTTGTCCAGGAACGACATCCAATGGAATAGTCAAGGTGATGATGTCGTGGTTCATTTCGAGGCTGCACCTTTTTTTATGCGTTTGGCCCCCAAATAAACGATTGCATAGACGGCGCACACAGCAGGCAGCAGCCATAGGCACGTAATCTGCGCTGGCGTCAATCCCCAGACGCGCTGTTCCGCGGGATAGTCGCCACGACCGAACTCAATACAAAAACGACCGATGTTGTACATCACCATATAGCCCAGAAACAACTTCTGCTTCAGCCAGCCCTTCTTTTCGCAAAACAGCAGCGCAAGGCAGATTAGCACGTTACCCAAAGCGGAAAACAGCTGTAAGGGAAAGGTGCCATGGTTTTCATCCACATAGCGAAAAGCCCCAAATCCCTCGTATGCAAAGCCGTAGCAACAACCGTTCAACAGACACCCCATCCGTCCGAAGGCATGCCCCAGAGCCAGAGCTGGTGCCACTAAATCAGCCACTTTCCATATTGCCCACTTTCGCCAAATACACATCCCCAGCAGAATAAGCGCGGCCCCGCAAAAACCGCCGAAAAAGACCAGTCCCCCCTCAAACACCTTGAACACGGATATGAATGGACGCCCTGCAAACCCTTCATCCCAAAAGCGGATGACATACAGCGCACGGGCGCCTACTATGGCGGAAAGCATCCCCCAAAACAGCATGTCGGAGACATTATCCTTCGTAAACGAATACTTCTCCGCACGTTTCTGCATCACCAGAAACGCTGCCATAAGCCCGCATGCCGCCATGACGCCATACCAGCGTATATGCACCGCACCAAATGAAAACACCTCTGGATTGATCTCTATCATTCTCCGTTATTCCTTCTCTTTTACAGGCAACTGGGCGATTATCACGGCAATAAAGATTATCGCGCAGCCTAAAAGTTCCGTACCCCTAAGTTTTTCATGCAGAATCACCCAGCCACTCAAGGCGGCAAAGACCGATTCCAGGCTCATCAGCAACGATGCCACCACGGGATGGACGCTCTTCTGCCCCACAATCTGGAGCGTGTAGGCCACCCCGCATGACATGACACCCGCATAAAGCAACGGCCATTTTGCGTTGAGCAAATCACGCCACACCACTTTCTCGAAGAGCAATGCGCACCCCATGGCTATCACCCCCGCCACCCAGAACTGGATGCAGGACATGCGAACCCCATCCGCATGCGGCGCAAACCGATCCACCACAAGTATATGTAGGGAAAAAACGATGGAGCAGAGGAAAACAAGCCCATCGCCGACATTCAAGCTTCCCCCGCCTCTGAAACACAAGAGGTACATCCCAAAGATGGCCAACACCGAACAAAACCACATCACTATCCCCACCTTCCTGCGGAAAAACACACCCAGCAGAGGAACAATGATGATGTAGAGTGTCGTAATAAACCCCGCTTTGCCAACGCTGGTATATTTGATGCCATACTGCTGCAAGGAACTTGCGATTCCGAGGATTATTCCGCAATACACCCCGCCTTTTATCAAGGCCAGTCGCCTCTCCTCACTCCCACAACTCCCCAACAGCGATGGTCTCTGACCGTTGATAATGTCAATCAGCACAATGCTCGGCAGCAGTGCCAACCCGCCTATAAAACTTCGCACACCATTGAATGTAAACGGCCCCAGATAATCCAGACCGCTCTTCTGGGCGACAAACGCCGTTCCCCAAATCAAGGCTGTCAGCCCTAAACATAATATTCCTGCAATTTCCTGTCTTTTCATTGGCAATTCTGTTTTGTAACCCAGATGCTCAGCACCTGAAGAAACCGCCTCCCTTACCTATTCAATATAATGCTTGAAATGACAAAATAAAGACTGTCCTTGCGAAAAAACTCACCTGGGTTTTCTCCGCACCATGGTAGCATGGGCGTTGCCCGCGCCGAAGGCGCGGGC
>JAFTAC010000189.1 GCA_017458805.1 Victivallales bacterium
AACCACTAACCACTAACCACTAACCACTAACCACTAACCACTAACCACTAACCACTAACCACTAACCACTAACCACTAACCACTAACCACTAACCACTAACCACATAATTGCTAATGCTAATTATTTTCTGACGCTGATGCGCCAGGTGATGAAAGCCCAAAGGAGAAGCATGCCAAGGCAGAAGAGCCAGACTGGAAACCAGCCGAGCGTAAAGACCAGCGGCAATGCAATCGCCGTCCACAAACCGCCTCCCATAAAAGGCTCGTGGATGAGCTGTTTGTAGCCAAAGGAGGCGGCAGCTGGCGTCTTGTTTTCGGGATCAACGGTGCGCAAAAGCATCAACCCCGTGGCGGTCACGCCAAGGGATTGTCCGAATTCGGCGATGGCGCGCTCAAACCATGCATCCGCATAGAGGCGCGGTGCCACCCATACGACCATGAAAACACTCCACAGCGTACCTGCGATGATGAGCACCAGAAGCGGCAGCCAGTTGGCGATGACGACCGACATCTTGATGGTGGCCACGGCGGAAAGCACCAGAAAATCCAGTGATGCCCCAGACAGACGCTGCATCTGCGCGTGGTCGATGAGACGCGCCAAATGAATCTTCTCCGCCACCTTTTGCAGAATGACGCCGCCTATCATGCAGAGCGGAAAGAGCGGGAAGCCCGTGAAGAAACGGTGCTCCGCGTTTGGGAAAAAGGTGGTCTCCCCCTTCTGGAACGCCTTGAGCATGATGAAGCCCAGCAGGATGGCCAGACCTATCAGGGCAATGTGCCAGGCAAGGGAATCAAGCGAGTCGCAGATGACGGTCTGGCGACCCGCGCTTGGACGCCGCTCGGGGTGGTAGATGCCGATTTTCTCCAGAAACCCGCGCTGCTCAAAGTTGCGGACATTGGCGATGATGCCTTTTCGCAACGCCCAGTTGATGAGCGCCATGCCGAGCAGGATGCCGAGAATCATGCCGATGGTGGCCATGGTGTAGCCAAGGGCGATGCCATCCTCCCAGTCGAAACTCTCAAAACTCTGGGCCATCCCTCCGACAGTGCCGTGACCGCCCTCGAAGCCGATTTCGATGAGGTTTCCCATGGCGGCTGGCACGTCAAAGACCCGCATCAGCACGAATCCCACGAGGCCGAGGCCAATCACATACTGTCCCCAGCTCAACAGCTGCCCCATGCAAAGCTGCGGCAGCGCCATCTTCCAGACCTGGCTGAACTTCGGAGTCGCCGTTCCCAGAAACAGCGTGGCGAATATCACGTTGATAAGAAAGCCAGGCAGCTTCTGCGTGGAGGCAATGATCTCCGCAGGGATTCGTGTTCCAAAATTCTGCACGATGACAAGCCCGATGATGCCGCCGATGACAGCGCTCGGCAGATACAGCCGCTGGAGCAGTTGCACCTTCATGCGGACTATCTTCCCCAGCACCAAAAGCGCCGAGAGGCAACAAAACACAGTGATGGCTGTCATCGCGAAAGAACTACTTCAGGTTGAGCGTGTAATAGTTGTTGATGGCCACGTCACGCCCGAAGATGGTGGCGATGAGGGCGCAGCGTATCCACATGCCATTCCTCATCTGACGCCAGTACATTGCGCGCGGGTCGTTGTCGCACGCCGTGTCAATTTCCTGACGGCGCGGCAGCGGATGCATGATAATGGAGTGGCGCGGCAGACGGTCCAAATCCGCCCCTGTGAAGGAGTAGTCGGTCAGGTCAATCTTCTTGCTCTCGCCAGGGCTCGTGTCCCACTCGTCCTGTATGCGGGTCATGTAGATGGCGTCCGCCTCGGGGATGGTACCCTTGAAATCGTTGGTCACGGTGAACTCCACGTTGGCGTTGCGCAGGTACTGGAGGATGTCCTCGCCAATCTGCAGGCTGTCAGGCGCCGCAAAGGTCTGCCTGATGTTGGGATAGAAGGTCAGCAGGCGTGACAGCGAACGGACGGTGCGCCCGCGCTTCAAGTCGCCGCAGAAGACGATGTGCTTGTTCTCCAGCCCGCCGCTCTTCTCAAAGCTGCGCTGGAGCGTGTAGATGTCGAGCAGAGCCTGCGTGGGGTGCTGGTCCTTGCCAGAGCCAGCGTTGATGATGGGCAGCGGACGGTCCGTGTTGGAGAGAATCCACGCCATCTTATCGACGAAGCCCTGGAAGGGCGTACGCATGATGATCATGTCGAAGTAGGAACTGAAGGTTCTGACGGAATCCTCCAGCGACTCCCCCTTCTGCTCGGAGGAAATGGAGGGGTCGCGCACCTCGGCCAATGCGATACCCAGAATCTGGCATGCAGCATAGAACGAAAGGAACGTGCGGCTGCTGGGCTGGTGGAAGTAGAGCATCGCGCGCTTATGGGCAAGCAGGTCGGAGAGGAACCTCATGCCGTCCTTGCTCTTGGCAATCTTGCGGATGCGGGTGGCCAGATCACACAGAGCGTCCAGGCTCTCACGTTCGAACTGCTGTGCAATGAGCACGTGATAGGGGCGGCCGTTTGCCTGCACCAGGTAGGGGGCCTGCTCCTCCTGGGTCAGATGCGTATAGTCCTCCCAGCTGATTTCATCAAGGCGTTTCTTCTTCAGCATAATGCGTTCCTCCTTACAGCAGCGACGCCAAAATCATGGCCTTGATGGTGTGCATCCTGTTCTCCGCCTCGTCAAACACCTTCGAGAAGGGGGCTTCGAAGACTTCGTCCGCCACCTCCATGGCGCCGATTTCGCGGCTGACCTCGGTGTTGTTGTCGTGGAAGGCGGGAAGGCAGTGCAGGAACATCAGGCGGCCATTCTTCAGGTTGCCCGTGCGTTCGCACATCGCCATGTTAATCTGGAAGGGGCTCAGAAGCTTCAGGCGCTGCTGGAAAAGCTCCTCCTCGCCCATGGAGACCCACACGTCCGTGTAAAGCACGTTGACCCCCTTGACGCCGTCAATCGGGTCGTGGGTCACGATGACTTCGGAGCCGTTGGCCTTGGCTATCTTGCGGCAATACTCCACCAGCGACGGCTCGGGAGCCAGCTCCTCGGGGCAGACGTCAACCATGTTGACACCCGCTTTCGCACAACCAACCATCAGAGAATTGCAGACGTTGTTGCGACCGTCGCCCACAAAGGCAAGCGTCAGCCCTTTCAAGGTGCCGAAGGTCTCCTGGACGGTCTGCAAGTCGGCCAGCACCTGCGTGGGATGCCACTGGTCCGTCAGGCCATTCCACACTGGCACGCCAGAGTACTCCGCCAAATCCTCCACGGTCTTCTGCTCGAAGCCTCGGAAGAGGATGCCGTCGAACAGCCGCCCCAGCACGCGGGCACTGTCCTTCACGGACTCCTTCTTGCCGAAGTGGATGTCGTTCTTGCCAAGGTACTCTGCATGGCCGCCCTCGTCGCGCACGGCATTCACCGTCGAGCAGCGGGTACGCGTGGAGGACTTCTGGAAAATCAACGCCACGTTCTTGCCCTTGATGAGGGGATTATCCAGGTGAAGCCCCGCCTTCTTGCGCGCCTTCAGCGCAATGGCTGCCTTCACCAGGCCCAGCATCTGCCAGTCTTCTATATCGCAAAGCCGAAGAAGCGACTTGCCGTGCATTCCAAGGTCGATAATCTCTTTCATGGTTGTTTCCTTTTTGTAATTATGTGCGCGGCTACGCGCCGCGCACTCCGGCCGCTACGCCCACCAGGCGGCTCCCCTAAGCTGCGTCCTGCCTGTGCGGCGCGTAGCCGCACAGCAAGCGCACTCAAGCTACATTACGCTGGAATAATCTGTGTTCCAATACCCTTGTCGGTGAAGAATTCGAGCAGGAGCGAGTGGGGCAGACGCCCGTCAATGAGGTGGACTTTGGAGACGCCCGCCTTCAGCGCGGCTGCCGCGCTCTTCAGCTTGGGAAGCATCCCGCCTGAAATGACACCATCTGCGGCGAGCGTGTCGATTTCGCTGGTTGCGATGGTGGAGATGAGGGAGTTCTGGTCCTCGGGGTTGCGAAGCACACCAGGCACATCGCTCAGGAACACCAGCTTGCGCACCTTCATCTGCGAGGCGATGACGCATGCCGCCATGTCCGCATTGATGTTGAAGACCCTGCCGTTCATGTCGCACGCCAGCGGCGTGATGACGGGCACTTCACCACGGGACATCACCCACTTGATCTGCTCCACATCGACATTGACCACCTCGCCGACAAAGCCCAGGTCCAGCTCCTCGCCAGTCTCCTTGTCTTTCGTGGTGATGCGATGGCAGCGCAGCACGTCCTTGCCGCTGACGGGCGCGGCCTTGGTGCCCCAGCACCAGAGCTGCTCGACAAGGGCCGCATTCACATCATCGTGAAGCACCCTGTCAACCACCTTGATGGTGCGTTCGCAGGTGTAGCGCAGGCCGTTCACAAAGCGCGTGGGTATCTCCTGGCGCTTCAGCTCGGCGGAAATCGCCTTGCCGCCGCCATGCACGATGATGGGCTTCATGCCCGCAGACTGCATGAACGCAATGTCCTTCAGCACGCGCTTCGTCACCTCGGGGTCCTCCATGGCGCTGCCGCCAAACTTTACCAGCACCATCGCACCCTGGAACTGCTGAATGTAAGGCAGGGCCTCCAACAGCACTTCCGCCTTCGCTATGAGATTCTCCATCATAATAATATTACCTCTTTTCGCAGAGCTTAGCGCTCTGCGCACAAAACCTCTCTGTTCTGTGCGCCGCACGCAGGTGCGGCGATAAAAAGCAAAGAAGGCGTCCCGCTGTGGCGGAACGCCCTCTCTGCACGCGCTATGCCGCGGAGCAACCCACCATTAGTTGGCGGCCTTTCCGCTTATCGCGCCGTGGCCTCTGAAGATACGGGTGGGTGAGAACTCGCCCAGCCTGTGGCCGACCATGTTTTCTGTCACAAAGACATTCGTGAAGGACTTGCCATTGTGGACTGCAAAGGTGTGGCCAACGAATTCCGGGGGAATCATCGACCTGCGGGACCAGGTCTTCACAACCTTCTTCTCGCCTTTTGCGTTCAAGGCGTCAACCTTCTTCATCAGGTGCTCGTCCGTAAACGGACCTTTCTTGATTGACCTAGACATTACTTCTTCCTCCGTTGAATGATGAAGCGATCAGACGCTTTCTTGTTTCTTCTGGTCTTGAAGCCCCTGGCGAGCTGGCCCCACGGCGAAACGGGCTGACCGCCGCCGCTGGTACGGCCTTCACCACCACCCATCGGGTGGTCAACAGGGTTCTGCACAACGCCGCGGACGTGCGGGCGCTTGCCAAGGTAGCGTTTCTTGCCAGCCTTGCCCAGGCTGATGCCGCTGTGCTCCAGGTTGCCGACCTGACCGATGGTCGCACGGCAGTTGCCATGGATGAGACGGACTTCGCCGCTGGGGAGCTTAACCTGAACGTAGTTGCCTTCCTTGCCGCGGACGATGGCCATCTGGCCTGCCGCACGGGCGATGGAGGCACCCTGGCCGGGGTACAGCTCGATGCAATGCACTGTCAGGCCGTCGGGGATGTCCTTCAGGAACAGGGTGTGGCCAGTCTTGAACTCGGCCTTTTCACCGCTGCGGACAACGTCGCCCTGCTTCAGCCCCAGAGGAGCCAAGATGTAGCGCTTCTCGCCATCCTCGTACTTCAGGAGAGCGATGCGCGCAGAGCGGTTGGGATCGTATTCGATATGCTCGACAACAGCCGACACATCGTCTTTGTTGCGCTTGAAGTCGATGATTCTGTAGCGCCTCTTGACGCCGCCGCCGCGGAAACGAACCGTCACGCGGCCATGGTTGTTGCGGCCACCCGTCGATTTCTTGCCCTCAGTCAAGGACTTTTCGGGAGTGGAACGCGTGATTTCGCTAAAATCGCTGACCGACATCTGCCTGCGACCTGGAGAAGTCGGCTTGTATTTCTTAATACCCATTGAAGTGCCTCTTGTTGTTTTTCAGTCTAATGTCTGCATTGAATCCAGAATCACAGTGTCTCGATCTTCCCTTCGGAAAGCGTGACAACAGCCTTCTTCCAATCGGGGCGCTTGCCCAGCTTCGCGCTGCGCATGCGCTTCTTTTTGCCCGCGTAGTTCATGACATTGACCGAAGCCACCTTGACATCATCAAAGAGAGCCGTGACAGCCTTCGCGATCTCGATCTTGTTGGCCTTCGGGTTCACCTTGAATGTATATTTCTGAAGCGTCTCGCTGGCAGCGGTAGCTTTCTCCGTAATCATCACGGAATAGACGATATCGTAAGGATTAAACATCTTTTGCCTCCTTATGCAAGACGTTCACCAAGAGCATCCAGCCCGGCTTTGGTTATGACAACCTTGTCGAAGCGAAGCATCCAGTAGGTGTTCACGGAGGACGCCTTCATCACAAGGACATTGGGAAGGTTGCGGGACGCGATATCGACGGCGACGTCGATGTCTGCATCCAGAACCAGAACGTGCTCGCCAGCGCCGATGGCCTTCAGGAAAGCCAGCATCTTCTTGGTCTTGGGGTTCTTGTCCGCGTCGCAGACGTCAGCGATGGCGTCCACCAGAATCACGGCCTGCTCGTCAACACGGTCTGTGAAGGCGCGGCGCAGGGCCAGCTTCTCAACCTTGTGGTTGACCTTCTTCTCATAGCTCCTGGGCTGTGGCCCGAAGACGATACCACCGCCACGCCACACTGGTGAACGGGAGCTGCCGCTTCTGGCGCGGCCTGTGCCTTTCTGGCGCCACGGCTTGCTGCCGCCGCCGCTGACCAAGCCACGTGTCTTGGTGCTGGCGGTGCCAGACCTGAGCCCTGCCCAGAAGGCCACCACTGAATCCTTCACTGCCTGCTCGCCCTTGGTACGCTCCAGCCAGAGGTCATTAAGCTCGACGCTCTCGCCGCTCGCGTCTCCAGACGCTTTCAATATTTCAAGTGTATTTGCCATTGTCGTGTCCCCCTGTTTACTTCTTAACAGCATTCATAACCGTTACATAGCCGCCAATGGAGCCAGGGATGGCGCCTTTGACAAGCAAAAGGTTCAATTCGGGGCGCACTGCAACAACGCGCAGGTTCTCAACCGTGCGGAAAACATTGCCCATGTGACCAGGCATCTTCCTGCCTTTGTAAACCTTGCCAGGAGCTGCGCACATACCGATTGAGCCAGTACGGCGAACCCATGCGCCACCATGGCTGGCACGGCCGCCGCCGAAGCGCCAGCGCTTCACGACGCCCTGGAAACCACGGCCCTTCGTGCGGCCGCGGACATCGACGAACTCGTCAACCGCGAAGATGTCAGCCTTGAGGGCGGAGCCGATTTCCTGCTTGGGATCCTCGTCCAGGCGGATTTCCTTAATCACGGCTGGAGGATTATCCTGGAGGTTGGCCTTCGCCAGGTTGCCGATAACGGCCTTGGAGACGTTTTTGGCCTTGCGAGAGCCGAAGCCAAGCTGGAGTGCGCTGTAGCCGTTCTTCTCCTTGGTGCGGACTTCCAAAACGGGGCAGGGACCAAGTTCAATGGCGGTCACGGGAACCAGAACGCCTTTTTCAGTGTAAACCTGGGTCATCCCAAGTTTCTTGCCTATCATTCCTTTTCTCATCTTTCATCCCCCCTGTCAAAGTTTAACAATGATGTCAACACCGGCAGGCAGATTGAGCTTGCGGAGCTCATCAACTGTCTTGGAGGTTGGATTGATGATGTCAATCACGCGCTTGTGAGTGCGAATCTCAAACTGCTCCATGGACTTCTTGCCAACATGGGGCGAGCGATTGACGGTGAAGCGCTCGATTTTCGTCGGGAGCGGGATGGGACCTGCAACCTGCGCACCTGTCTTGATGACCGTGTTCACGATGTCATTCATGCTCTGGTCAAGAATGGTGTGCTCAAAGGCTTGCAGACGAATTCTGATTTTTTGACTGTCAGCCATCTTCTGGTACCTTAGTTTTTTTGAGCTTTAGTTTTAGTGTCCAGCATGGGCTTGCTAGTTGTGTACGCTGCGCGAATAACGCGGCGTCAAGAAACCACCAGACGCCTTAACGGCGCCTTGAGGCGACCTCCTGGTAGCTCGCAAGCTCTGCCACCACATCTCCCCGTCCAGCGCTCATTGACCGAAGCGAGGAGGCATAGCCGAAGAGCTCGGCCAGAGGCACTAGTGCGACGATTCTCAGAACCCCCAGGGCCAGTGAATCAACCTGCGTCACACTGCCGTGGCGCGCATTCAGGTCGGCAATGATGCCGCCGAGCGTGTCGCCAGGCGTGTTGATTTCCAGCTTCATCACGGGTTCCAGGGTACACCGCCCCGCCTTGTCCAGCGCATCTGTCATGGCGCCGACTGCGGCGGAAAGCAGTGCGGGCTCCCCTGCATCCCCAGCATCTGAAGATGCACTTAGAACCGTCACTTTCATATCTGTCAGCGGATAGCCTGAACTTTCCGCATTGACAACGTTCATCACGCCCTGCCTGACCGCATCCGCGAATTGCTTTTCAAGGATGTTGTCGAGCGGGGCAAAATCCAAATCCAGGCCCTCGCCGTTTTGCAGCTTCTGGACCTGCACTTCCACCGAGGCGCTGATGGCAACGCCGTTGGGGAAGCGTTTTTCAAAGAGGAAACTCCCCTTTGCTTCGCCACGTATGGTGTCCCTGTATTCCACACTTGGCTCTCCCACGATGGTCTCAATGCCGTAATCGGTCTTGAGCCTGTCGCGGACTATTTCCAGCTGAAGCTCCCCCATGCCAGAGAAGCGCCAGCCAACGGAACCTTCCAGAGGCTTGACGGCGAGCGTGGGTATCTCGCTTGCCATCTTCTTGACGGCCCTGGCCATGTCCGTGTCCCGTTCCCGCTCCTTCGCCTCCATATTGATGGAGAAGACTGGCTGCGGGAAGCGCGGCTTCGGCACTCCGAAGAAGGCTGCCGCCTCCTCGTCGGAGGTCGCCAGCTCCTGGCAGACCAGAAAGTCGCCGACGGCCGTTCTAGACCAGTTGCCCTGCAGAGCGACAATCTCGCCCACCATGACATCCGTGGTCGGTTCCACCTCCGCCGCCTGTATCTTGAGGATACCCTCGATACGCTTGCGGACGTGGTTTCTGGCGTTCACCAGCACCTGACCTGCTCTGATTCGCCCGCCGAATATCCGCGCGTAGGCCAATTTGCCATACTCGGGGTTATCGACGATTCGGAACACCAGCAGTCCAGTGGTTCTCCGCGCCTCCGCGGTTTTAGCGCGGTCGAGCGGATTCGGCAGGTAGCTGCCCACGGCGTCCAGCAGGTCTGTGACCCCCTGGTTGTGGAGCGAACTCCCGAAGAGTACAGGAACGATTCGCCGCCTGATGACCGCCCGCCTCAGGGCCCCGCGCAGGGTCTCTGCGTCGGGTATGCGGTTGGCGAGGTAATCAACCAGCACCTTGTCGTCCACCTCGGCGAGGCATTCGACCAGGTGTTCGCGAGCTAGCTGCACCTCCAGGTCCAGCGTCTCCTCGTCCACTCCCGACATGTCGCCATGTTGGCGGCCTGTCAGCAGGTCAACGGTGCCCTTGAAATCGGGTCCGCTGCCGACGGGGAACTGGATGGGCAGCGCCGTGGTGCGGAGCCGCTCGGCAATCTGCTTCACGACCCTGTCCGCGTCAGCTCCCTCGCGGTCCATCTTGTTGACGTAGGCGAGAGCGGGGAGCTTGTAGCGTTCGGCGGAGCTCCAGACGGTCTCCGACTGGGCCTGCACGCCCTTGATGGCGCAGAAGACCTCGACGATGCCGTCCATCACGCAGAGGGTGCGTTCGACCTCGGCTGTGAAGTCGATGTGACCTGGGGTATCGACCAGGTTGATTCGCCAGTGTTTCCACTGGAAGTTGACGGCTGCAGCGTGAATGCTGATGCCTCGCTCCCGCTCCTGGGGCATCCAGTCCGTGACGGTCGTCCCGTCCTGGACATCACCCATGTAGCGAATGACCTTGGCAGCATAGAGGATGCGTTCGGTCAGCGTGGTCTTTCCAGCATCCACGTGGGCGACGATGCCCACATTTCGGATGTCGGCAGGTTTTCCTTCCGCCGTCTCCGACGTGAAGCCTGTGGTGCTGTCGCTTTCTTCCACGTTTCAACCCTCCGACATCATGCGTTCTCCGCTTCCGTTTTTGTTGGGATTCGGAGGCAGACTGAAAGGCTTTCGCCCTCCTGCCTGCTCATGCAAAAGCCGCAGAAGCCTCGTTTCGAGGCCTGCGGCGCTTCCAACGCACCCGTTTTCAAGGGGCGCATCGGATTCAGAATGGCAAATTAGAAGCGATAGTGCGCAAAGGCCTGGTTGGCCTTGGCCATCTTGTGCACATCGTCTCTCTTCTTCACCGCGTTACCAGTGCCGTTGAAGGCATCGGTCAGTTCAGCGGCCAGGGACTTCGCCATCGGGACGCCCTTGCGTGCGCGGGCATAGCTGACTATCCAGCGCAGTGCAACGGCGGTCTGCCTCTCGGCAGGAACTTCCAGCGGAACCTGATAGGTGGCGCCACCAACGCGGCGGCTCTTCACCTCAAGTCTTGGCTTGACGTTTTCCAGCGCAGCCGTGAAGACCTCCAGCGGCTCCATGTCGCTCTTGGACTCCTTGATGATGTCAAAGGCTCCGTAAACGATGGACTGTGCCGTGGATTTCTTGCCACGTTCCATGACCACGTTAATCAGACGGGCCACGATTTCGCTGTTATAACGAATATCAGGTATTACCTGGCGCTTTTCGGCTTGGCGTCTTCTCATGCTTTTTGTCCTATTCCTCTCCTGGCTGACTTGTGAACTTGCGTTCACACTCTGCCAGAAGAATTATCCTTGTTGATTACTTCTTCTTGCCCTTTGCTGCATCCGCACCTGGCTTCGGGCGCTTGGCGCCGTATTTGGAACGGCCCTGACGACGCTTCTCGACGCCAGTGGAATCCAGGGTACCGCGGACGATGTGGTAGCGGACGCTGGGAAGGTCACGGACACGGCCGCCACGAACCAGCACCACGCTGTGCTCCTGCAGGTTGTGGCCTTCGCCACCGATATAGGCAGTGACTTCCTGGCCATTCGTCAGGCGCACCCTCGCGATTTTACGCAGAGCGGAATTCGGTTTCTTAGGGGTGGTAGTCTTGACCTGAAGGCAGACGCCACGCCTCTGAGGGCACATTGACAATGCACGGACGCGGCTCTTGCGCGGCTTCACCGTCCTGCCCATTCTTACCAATTGATTGATTGTCGGCATTTTGGTTTGTTTCCTATTACTCCAGAACAGAATTAAAAATATGAATCATTAATATATTACACAATTTCCCCATGTCAAATCGCCTAGTCCAAAAAACTATGCGAAAGGCCCCGTGCTCAAGCACGGGGCACAGGACAGGTGCCCCTGCGTCCTTAGTTCGCGGCACGTAGCCGCGAACAGAACAGGTGTATCAGGACTTGAAGAAGGAGCTCATGCTCTGCTGAGCCTCCTTGTCCTTCTTGGCCTGGATGGTCTCATCGGAGATGATGCCATCCAGCTTGCTGTCTTCAGAGACGTATTCGAGCTTGACGGCCTGGACGGTATGGTAGCCCGTTCCTGCGGGGATGAGCTGTCCCATGATGACATTCTCCTTGAAGCCGCGGAGTTCGTCCTTCTTGCCAAGGATGGCTGCCTCGGTCAGAACATGCGTGGTGTTCTGGAAGGATGCAGCGGAGATGAAGCTCTCCGAGGAGATGGAGGCCTTCGTGATACCCTGCAGGGACGGATCGGATTTGGCGGGCTTGCCGCCCTCCGCGCTGACACGCTCGTTCTCCTTCTGGAACTCGCGCTTCTCGACCAGCTCGCCAAACAGGAAGCGGGTGGTGCCAGGGTCGGTGATACGCACACGGTTCATCATCTGCCTGACGATAATCTCGATGTGCTTGTCATTGATGTCAACACCCTGGTCCCTGTAAACCTTCTGGACGGCATTGACCAGCGCCTGCTGAGTGACCTGCGGTCCGCAGATCTCAAGCATGTCCTGAAGGACGGGGTCGCCATCGGTCAGCGGCTGCCCCTTCGTGACCCAGTCGCCTTCGTTCACGATAATCTGCTTGCCAGCGGGAATCTTATGCTCCACCATCGTACCAGCCTCCATATCGGCCACGGTGATGATGGACCACCCCTTGCTGGACTCCTTCTCCATGGAGACGGTTCCTTCAATCTTGGCGATTTCAGCAGCCTTCTTGGGACGGCGCGCCTCAAAGAGCTCCGCGACACGAGGCAGACCGCCCGTGATGTCCTTGGACCTCTTGTTGCCCTGACGCGGAATCTTGGCGATGATGTCACCAGCATACACGAATGCCCCGTCCTGAACCGTGATGTGCGCACCGGAAGCCAGAGCGAAGGGCTTGCGCTCTGCATCGGAGGAGGCGTCCACTTCCGACACGGCTTCGGCCTGCGCCTTCTTGCCGCGTCCCTTGGCGGTCTTGGACTTTGTGGTCTTCTTGGAGCGTGTGCTCTTGCGCACGGGCACCGCCTCATCAGGGCTGGATGCAGCCACGACCTCAATCCTGGGGTGGACATCCTGGCTATGATCCAGGACAACCGTCTCGTTGCTGCTGCTCACACCGCTGATCTCGCTGCGGACAGTGATGCCTTCCAGAAGGTCGTGGAACTCAACCCGACCAGTCAGGCTCGAAATGATGGGAACACTGTAGGCGTCCCAGGTGACGAAGCGTTCGCCCTTCTTCACCTTCTCGCCAGTGCCCTTTTCGATGGTGGCGCCATTTTCCAGCTCATACTCCTCAAGCACGTTCTCGTTCTCGTCCTCGATGACAATCTTGCCGCTCTTGGAGGTGACGATGTACTTGCCATCACGAGTCTTGACAGGCTCCACATCGATGAAGCGGATGAAGCCGTCGTTCTGCGCCTCGTGGAAGGTCTTGGATTCGCTTGCGGAGGCCGTACCACCGACGTGGAACGTTCTCATGGTCAGCTGAGTGCCAGGTTCGCCGATGGACTGCGCTGCGATGATGCCCAGCGGGTCGCCGACATCAGGCATGCCGCCAGTCGCAAGGTTGCGCCCGTAGCACTTGGCACAAATGCCGTGGTCGGCTTCACAGGTCAGAACCGAGCGGATATGGACGCGCGTAATCCCCGCCTCAACAATCCTCTTGGCGATTTTGGCAGTGATTTCACAACCGACATCGACGAGGGTCTCACCCGTCTCAGGATCCTCGATTTCATCGACGCTGAAGCGTCCAACGAGGCGGTCGGCGAGAATCTTCTTGTCCTCCTCCTTTGAGGAGGCTGCCTCCAACCAGGTGCCGTTCACGGTACCACAATCCTCCTCGACGCAGATGACGTCGTGGGCGACGTCAACCAGACGACGGGTCATGTAGCCAGAGTCAGCGGTCTTCAGGGCGGTGTCAGCCAGACCCTTGCGCGCGCCGTGGCTGGAGATGAAGTATTCGAGGACGGTCAGTCCTTCGCGGAAGTTTGCGATAATCGGGTTTTCAATGATTTCACCGTTAGGCTTCGCCATCAGACCGCGCATACCAGCCAGCTGGCGAATCTGGTCCTTACTGCCTCGCGCGCCAGAGTTCAGCATGGCATAGACGGGGTTGATTTCCTCGCGGCCAAGGTTCTCCAGCAGGACGCTGGGCTTTTCTGGCGAGCCTTCCAGCTCGTCGGCCAACTGGCTGTTGGCCTTGGACCATACGTCGATGCTCCTGTTTTTCTGCTCATCTTCGGTAAGCGTGCCTTTCTTGCGCTCTTCGCGAATCCTCTCGATTTCCTCCTGCGCCTTGGCGATGATCTCCTTCTTGTCTGGCGGGACAATCATGTCCTGGATGCCGATGGAGAAGCCAGCCCATGTGGCGTACTCATAGCCGAGGTCCTTCAGCTTGTCAAGAACCTGGATAAGTTCAAAACGTCCAATGTTCTCATAGCAGCTCTTGATCATAGCGCCCAGCTCCTTCTTGCCAGCGGGGGCATTGAAGAAGCCCATTTTCTTCGGCCAGATTTCGCTGAAGATGCAGCGCCCGCAGGTGGTGATGATGAACTTGTCGTTCTTCGTCTCCTTGCCCCAGATGGTATCCTCGCCGTAGAAGGGGTTGCGCAGGTTGAAGAAGTCGTGCATCTGGATGCTGCCGACCTGCTTGGCAAGCAGCACCTCGGCAATGCTGTTGAAATACTTCTGGTCCTGGTGCGGGGTCGCATCGAACTTGGCGCGCTTGCGCTTGTCCTCGAAGCAGAGGTAATAGACACCCAGGGTGATGTCCTGCGACGGAGTCGTGATGGGCTTGCCGCTAGCAGGCGAGAAGATGTTGTTCGGGGAGAGCATCAGCAGCTTCGCCTCCAGCTGTGCCTCGTTGGAAAGCGGCACATGGACAGCCATCTGGTCACCGTCGAAGTCGGCGTTGAACGCCGTGCAGACCAGCGGATGCAGGCGGATGGCCTGGCCTTCGATGAGGATGGGGTCGAACGCCTGGATACTGAGGCGGTGAAGCGTGGGTGCGCGGTTCAGCATGATGGGATGCCCCTTGATGACCTGGTCCAGGATGTCCCAGACCTCCTTGCGTCCCTCTTCAATCCACTTCTTTGCATTGCGGACTGTCTTGACAAAGCCGCGTTCCTTCAGCTTCTGCATGATGAACGGTTCGAACAGCACCAAGGCCATGGTCTTGGGCAGACCGCACTGGTTGATGCGCAGCTCGGGGCCGACGACGATGACAGAGCGTCCAGAGTAGTCAACGCGCTTGCCCAGCAGGTTCTGGCGGAAGCGCCCCTGCTTGCCCTTCAGCATGGCGGTAAGGGATTTCAGCTCGCGGTTGCCAGTGCCGGTGACGGCGCGCCCGTGGCGTCCGTTGTCCAGCAGAGCATCCACTGCTTCCTGAAGCATGCGCTTCTCGTTGCGGATGATGACGTCAGGCGTCTTCTGGGCAAGCAGCTGCTTCAGGCGGTTGTTGCGGTTGATGACACGCCTGTAGAGGTCGTTCAGGTCGGATGTTGCGAAGCGTCCGCCTTCCAATGGAACGAGGGGGCGCAGGTCAGGGGGGATGACAGGCAGCACGTGCAGAATCATCCATTCGGGCTTCATATTGTTCTCAAGCAGTCCTTCGACGAGACGAATGCGTTTGACAAGCCTCTTGCGGCGGCCCTTGTTCTTGGCGCTCTCCTCCAGCAGCTGCGCAGAGAGTTCCTCCTTGAGCTTCGGCAGGTCGAGTCGCTTCAGGAGCTCCTCGATAGCCTCTGCGCCCATCATCGCCGTGAAGGAGTCCTTGCCGAACTGCTCCTGCTGGAAGGCGTATTCCTCATCGGTGAGGAGCTGGTATTTTTCAAGGGAGGTCTCCCCCTTGTCAATGACAATCCAGTTTTCGTAGTAGATGACCTTATCCAGAGCGTTCTGGCTGATGTCAAGCAGATAGGCCATCTGGCCAGGCAAAACCTTGTAGAACCAGACGTGCGAGACAGGGACCGCCAATTCCAGATGCCCCATGCGCTCACGGCGGACGCGCGACAGGGTAACCTCGACGCCGCAGCGGTCACAGGTGACGCCCTTGTGCTTCACACGCTTGTATTTACCACAGGCGCACTCCCAGTCATGGACGGGACCAAAGATCTTCTCGCAGAAAAGACCGCCCTTTTCAGGCTTGTAGGTGCGGTAATTGATGGTCTCGGGGGTCTTGACCTCACCATGGCTCCAGGAACGAATTGTCTCGGGCGACGCAATGCCGATAGTCACGCAATTTGCTTCGCTGATCTGGTCGTTGCTGACGGGGGTGATGCCGCTAACTAAACTTTTGATGCTAGTGCTGTCCAAAGTACAGCCCTCCATAATTAATAGAGTTATATTTCAGCTTGACTTCAAGGAGAA
This sequence comes from Victivallales bacterium, assembly GCA_017458805.1. Taxonomy (GTDB): domain Bacteria; phylum Verrucomicrobiota; class Lentisphaeria; order Oligosphaerales; family Oligosphaeraceae; genus RGIG3456. Next base: position 15,723 of record JAFTAC010000189.1, read on the forward strand.
GCAGGTTTCCTTTCGGGAGACCCGCTTCCCGCATGGGAGCCAGGCAATTTCTTCATTCGGGCATAAAGGAAGGATTTCCTGCCGCCTCAGTCGTTTTTGCTCTGATGAAGCTTGATGTCGAGGCAGAGGCTCTTCATTTCATTCATCAGGACGTTGAACGATTCGGGGCGTCCAGCCTTCAGGGTGTTGTTGCCCTTCATGATGGATTCGTACATTTCCGTACGGCCCTTCGTATCGTCGGACTTGACGGTAAGCATTTCCTGCAGGGTGTAGGCTGCGCCATACGCCTCCAGGGCCCAGACTTCCATTTCGCCGAAACGCTGTCCGCCGTGCTGTGCCTTTCCGCCCAGAGGCTGCTGGGTGACCAGCGAGTATGAGCCAACGGCACGCGCGTGGATCTTGTTTGCAACTAGGTGGTCCAGCTTCAGCATGTAAATCTGGCCGACCATGATGCGCTGTGCGAAGGGGTCGCCCGTGCGTCCGTCATAGAGGCGGACCTTGCCTTCCGCGCCAATGAAGCAATCGTCGCGGTTATGACCTGCCTCGTCACGGACGTGGCCGTCCTTGTCAATTGTCCAACCCTGCTCCGCGACCTTGATCTTCCTGGCCTCTTCGAGCATCTCGAAGATCTTGCTTTCCTGGATACCGTCGAAGACAGGTGTTGCGACGGTGTAGCCCAGGACCTTGGCAGCCCAGCCGACGTGTGTCTCGAAAACCTGCCCGATGTTCATTCGGGAAGGCACGCCCAGCGGATTCAGGATGATATCGACAGGGGTTCCATCCGCCATGAACGGCATGTCCTCTACAGGGACGATCTTGGCGACGATACCCTTGTTTCCGTGGCGTCCAGCCATCTTGTCGCCAACGGAGATCTTGCGCTTGCTGGCGATATAGACCTTGACGCCGCGGACCTTGCCGATTTCTTCGCCGTGGTTCGCTTCAATCAGGGCGATTTCCTCCTTGCGGCACTGCTCGTTGTCGCGCAGCTGATTGCGCAGAGGCTTGACGATTTCCTCGATGACGGCCTTTTCCTCGCAATCGCGCATCGTAAAGGAATCATAGTTATCGACCAGCTTGTTCAGCATCGACTTGGTGATCTTGCGGTCTGCCTCGATGATGACTTCCTCTTCGCCCGCGATAACGCGCTTGATGTTGCAGCTGATCTTCTTCTGGAGGAACTTGGGGCTGAGCTGCGCAAGCATCGTCTGCTTGATGGTATCAGCCTTTGAGTTGTACTTGGCATTGGCCTCCTTCAGCTGTGCCTTCAGGCTTTCACTGCCGCTGGAGCCCTTCGAGGTGTCCGCCTTGCGATCGACGCGGACATCCATCACGATGCCAGACAAGCCGCCAGGCACCAGCAGGGAGCTGTCCTTCACATCGGAGGCCTTCTCGCCGAAGATGGCCTTCAGCAGCCTCTCCTCAGGCGCCAGATCGCCCTCGTTCTTCGGCGTAATCTTACCGACCAGGACATCGCCAGCCTTCACCTCGGCGCCCACACGGACAATACCTTCGGAGTCCAGATTGCGCAGCGAATCCTCGCTGACGTTCGGGATGTCGCGGGTGATCTCCTCGGGCCCAATCTTGGTGTCACGGGCGGTGACATCCTCAAGGCTGACATGGATGCTCGTATAGACGTCGTTGGCGACAAGGCGTTCGCTGATGATGATGGCATCCTCGAAGTTGTAGCCGTGCCACGACATGAACGCAACCAGAACGTTGCGTCCCAGTGAAAGCTCGCCGCCGTCGGTGGAGGCGCCATCCGCGATGGGCTGGTCCTTCTTGATAACCTGGCCGCGTTTCACGATAGGATGCTGGTTCACCAGAGTGGATGCATTGGAGCGCAGGAACTTGTAGAGGTCATAGACATGTACGCTCTCGGGATAGGCAGTCTCGTTGGGCTCCTTGCCATCCTTGGTGATGATAATGCGCTGCGCGTCCGCCGATGCGACGATACCGTCCTCAGCGGCAGAAAGCGAAGCGCGGGAGTAGCGTGCGACGGGCTCCTCCAGGCCAGTGCCCACCAGGGGACGCTCTGCCTTGAGCAGCGGCACCGCCTGCCTCTGCATGTTGGATCCCATAAGGGCGCGGTTGGCGTCGTCATGCTCCAGGAAGGGGATAAGGCCAGCAGCCGCGCTGATGAGCTGCTTGGGAGAGACGTCGATGTAGTTGACCTCTTCCTTGGGCACCTCGGCGGATTCGCCTTTCTTACGGACCAGAACGTACTGCTCGGTAAACTTGCCCTTCTCATCCTGCGCGGCGTTCGCCTGCGCAATGACGAAGTCCTCTTCGCGGTCGGCGGTCAGATAGTCGATGGTCTTTGTGACGGTGCTGTTCTCGACGCGGCGGTAGGGTGTGTTGATGAAGCCGAACTCATCCAGCTTCGCGTAGAGCGCCAGAGACGAGATAAGACCGATGTTGGGACCTTCAGGCGTCTCGATTGGGCAGACACGGCCATAGTGGCTGGAATGGACGTCGCGGACTTCGAAGCCAGCGCGTTCACGGGTGAGGCCACCAGGTCCAAGTGCGCTCAGGCGGCGCTTGTTGGTCAGCTCGGCCAGCGCGTTGGTCTGGTCCATGAACTGGCTCAGCTGGTTGCGCCCGAAGAAATCGCGGATGACACTCGCCAGCGGCTTCGGATTGAGGTATTTGGTTATGCTAGCGTTCTCTGATGCGTTCTCGCCTTCAGGACCGTTGATTTTCTCGCGGAAGCCGTTGATGATACGGGCCAGCCCGACGCGGCACTGGTTCTGGAGAAGCTCTCCAATGGTCCTGACGCGGCGGCGTCCAAGATGGTCGATGTCATCGACGGCACAGCAATTGTTCCTCAGGCGCATCATGTAGGCGGTGGATGCCGCGATGTCCTGCGCGGTGAGGTAGCGGCGTCCCTTGACAAACTCCTGGACCTGGAAAATCACCTGCTTGATGATTTCCTTGAGAAGTTCGCGGATGACCAGGTTGATGCCGTCCAGCATCTTGGCGTTTGCCTTCTTGCTGCTAACGGGCTTGATGGGGTTGCGCAGGAAGGCGGCGTGCTCTTCAATGGAATTGCTTGCAAGATTCTCAAGCGTATCGGCAATCGCCTTCAGGATGGCCTCCTCGCCCTTATATGCCTTGTCGGACTTCTTCGACTCGGAGAGATCCGTACCGATGCCGACACGGGCGCATGCTTTCTTGACCGCTTCCTTGGCTGCATCCATGTACTTGTTCAGGAAAACGCTCAGCACGCCACCTGCCTCGTCGATAATCTCGTCCATAGTGACATCGGAGAGGAACTTGACATAGTTGTTTCTTGCGAACGTGGCGAGAATGCTACGCACCTGGTCGGCATTCTCAAGCTTTCCGTCTTCCAATGGACGAATGAGGTCAGCCAGCCCCTCTTCGGGGGAGGAGAACATGACGCGAAGGACGTGCTGGTCTTCGTCCAGCTTCTCAAGGTCGTCGTTGTATTCGGAAATCAGCTTAGAGAAGATTGAAACGGCGTTTTTGATGCCCTCGAACGGGACTTTGCCGCTCTTTTCACGCATCTCCTTCTCCTCACTGCTCATCAGAAGGTCGAAGTCGGCGAGCGGGGAGATGCCCAGTCTCTTGAAGATGCGATAACGTCCGACACGTGCGAGGTCGTAATGCTTGATATCCTCAAACTGGCGGAAGAAGAGAAGCCTTGCACTGCTCTCGTTCGGGGTATCCTGGGGACGAAGCTTCTTGTAGATATCCTTGCGGGCATCGTCGGCGTCGGCGATGTTGAACGGCTCGCGGTGCTCCTTGATGATGCAGTTGATGAAGGTGTCGCCCAACCCATGCGTATCGACGGCGGCGACAGTCTCCAAGCCAGCCTCCTGGGCCTCCAGAAGCGCCCTTTCCGTCAAGGGGGAGAGCTCCTCGATGATCTTGGTCTTGCTGTCCGAGGGATCAAAGACGGGTTCAGCCGTATAAATTTGCGCCAGCTCGTTGTTGTCCAAAGCCAACAACTCCTCAATGGGAACGTCCTGGACGCCCAGCCAGCGGGGCAGCACGTCCTTGTCCTTGGCGTCAAGGTCAGCCTTGTTCAAGTTTTCCTCCGCATCGGTAAGGTTGTTGCCGGGCTGCGCAAACATCGGGAGAAGACGTGTGCGCCCATATTTGTCCTTGACAAGGCGCATACTTGTCTGCTTATGGTAGAAGCAACGGTAAACGGCGTCCAGCAGTTCACGGTCGGTGCTCAGGCCGAAGGCGCGCAGGAAGGTGCTGATGAGGAATTTGCGGCGGCGGTGCTTCCTGTCCAGGAAAATCCACATCAGGCCGTTGTTGTCATACTGCACCTCAAGCCAGGAACCGTGGTCAGCGACAATCTTGTAGGAGAAGAGGTCCTTGCCGCTGGCGTGTTTCGTCCTTTCAAAGCAGACGCCAGGGGAACGGTGCAGTTGGCTGACGATGACGCGCTCTGCGCCATTGATGACAAACGAGCCGCGTTCGCTCATAATGGGCATCTCGCCGATATGAATGCGCTCCTCCTTGGACTCCTTCTGGCCAGGGCGTGTCAGGCGGAAAGTGGCGAAGAGGGAGGCCTGGTAGGTGCCGCCGTCTTTCAGGCAGTCAACCAGGGGAACCTTTGGCGCCTCAAGGTCATAGCTGACAAACTCAAGACCCGTCGCGTTTTCACTCCAATCAGCGGAGAACGTGTCCTTGAAGACCTCCTGCAAGCCCTTGTACTCGCGCTGCATCGGCGGCACATTTGGCTGGAGGAAATCTTGGAAGGATTTCGTCTGAATCTCTATGAGATCAGGAATTGAGAGCACGTCTGGAAGACGGCCGAAGTTTTTACGATCACTCATTATCTGTCCGTTCCAATTCTTGACGGCAGCCTGCTGGCTGCCAGTTGAGTTACGAGGCGACGCCATTCAGGCGCAACCCCATGGTTGATAATCGTTCGGGCGGCAGATGCACCGCCTAAAAAAACGAATAATGCGCGAAAGGTACAATGCCTATGAAAAGGCACAAAAAACGCCACAGTTTCCTCAAGTGGACAAGGCAAGCCTTTATGCAAAGGACTTTCGCGGAAAACCATTTTTGAACGCAATTATGTCTGGAAACAATCCTCCCCGATGATTCCAGGAAAGCCGTTCAATACCAATGGCCAAAATCATAAAACAAAAAACCAACTACTGTATCAAGCCGTACCGTGCTCGCTCGTCACTAATCAAGCCACATGCCATTATTGCAACTTGAACGCACAGGAACGCTTCTCGTCAATCGGTTTTCCTTCTCGTGGCCGCTCTTTTGCCTTTTAGTTGGCATCTCTTGCTGAAAGCCATTCATTCCTTGGGTTGAACAGCCCAGCGAACCTGCGGTCCACCAGCGCCTTTTCAGCGCTTTTCTTTTAATTTCAACTAATAACCACAAAAATGAAGCTACGAAATGTTAGCTTCATGGAACCACGTCCTAAGCCCTTTATCAGGCAGAGGACGTGGACGGATGACCGTCTGTACCGCGCTTCCGCACGGCACAGAGGGTACTATGCCATTGCTGTCAAGTTATTTGACCTCAACCTTGGCACCGGCTTCTTCGAGCTTCTTCTTCAGCTCATTGGCCTCGTCCTTGGAGATACCAGTCTTCACAGGCTTCGGAGCACCGTCAACCATGGCCTTCGACTCGGCAAGACCAAGGCCAGTGACCTCGCGGACAACCTTGATGATGCCAATCTTCTTGGCGGCGTCAAAGCCAGCCAGGATGACATCGAACTCGGTCTTCTCTTCTTCAGCGGGGGCGGCGGCGGCGACACCAGGAGCGGCAACGGCAACCGCGGCGGGGGCGGCGGCGCTGACGCCGAGGCGATCTTCCAGGACCTTCACCAGCTTGCTGGCCTGCAAAAGGGTCAAATTCTCAATGTAGGAGACAAACTCCTCCATCTTCGCATCAACAGTGATTTCTTCTGACATTGTTTTATTCTCCGAATTTTAAGCAGTCTGCTCTTTCTCTAACTTACTTCTGTATGCATCCAACAAATACAGGACGCTTGCCACCTTGGCATTGATTGCACGTGCGATGCCTGACGCAGGAGCCTGGATGAGACCAAGCAGCTGTCCCAGAACGACTTCCTTCGGAGGAAGGTTCGCAAGGGCGAGCGCATCCGCCGCATTCAGCAGCTGACCTTCGACAAATGCCAGCTTAATCTTCACGTGATCCTTGGCGTTTTCCTTGTCCGCCGCGAATTCCTTCACGGCCTTGGCAAGGGAGACAGCATCCGGCCCAGTGACCATCGCGGTGTCGCCATTCAAATCCGCATCCGCCAAGTCGCTGTAGCCCAGGGAGGCAGCTGCCTTCTTGATCAGAGTGTTCTGAACAACCTGGCACTTGCCCTTCACCTGTTCACCCGCAACCTTCGCACGAAACGCATTGAACGCGTTCGCCTTCAGGCCCTGGTAACTCATGAGGACGACCGCGCGATCCTTCATCAGGCCCGCAATCTCCTCAACCATTTGTTTCTTTTCTGCTCTCATGATTACGCCTTTGCCCCCACTTTTACATCCAGGCGAATGCCAGGACTCATTGTTGAGCTCAAGGTCCAGGACTTCAGGTAAACACCCTTGGCCGCTGCGGGACGAGCACGGAGGATCGTCGCCAGAACCGCCTTAAGGTTCTCAAGAATCCTGTCACTGGAGAAGGACAGCTTGCCAGCGGGAACATGGATGCATCCGCCGCGGTCGCAACGATATTCCACACGACCCGCTTTCGCCTCCTTGACCGCAGACGCCACATCCTCTGTGACGGTACCCGTCTTGGGGTTGGGCATCAGTCCGCGGGGACCAAGGACACGACCTAGCGTCCTAACTTCTTTCATAGCAGCAGGTGTTGCAATCAGAACATCAAAGTCCAACCAGCCGCCTTTCATGCGCTGAATCAGCTCCTCATAGCCGACTTCGTCCGCCCCGGCCTCTTTGGCCTTGAGCGCGAATTCACCCTCGGCAACCACGACGACGCGCTGCTCTTTGCCAGTGCCCTGAGGAAGCACCATGGCGCCGCGCACCATCTGATCACTCTGCTTCGGGTCGATTCCGAGACGGAAGCTTACCTCAACCGTCTCGTCAAACTTGGTGGATGAAGGCATCGACTTCAAAACCTCCACAGCCTCCTCGAGGCTGTAGTATTTTGTCCTGTCAACCTTTTCCAGCCGGGAACGATAAAGTTTACTTCTCTTCATCGACCACCTCGATTCCCATGCTGCGTGCAGTACCGGCCAAAACCTTCACCGCCGCATCCAGGGTCCTTGAGTTCATGTCCGCCTGTTTGATTTCGGCGATTTGCTCCAA
>JAFTAC010000190.1 GCA_017458805.1 Victivallales bacterium
CTTATGCGCAAAGTCGGCCTCACCTACGAGGTGTACCGCAAAAACCAGGTCGGGGCCCCCATCGTGCAGCTCCACACGGACTACTATGCCCCCCTCGTCCTCGACGAGCTCTTCACCATCCGCGCGGAATGCGTCTGGTCGGGCGGTGCACGAATCAATGTAAACTACGAAATCATCAAGGAGAACGGGCAGCTGGCCGCCACGGGCTACACCGTCCAGATGCTCTTCGATCCATTCACCCACACCCCCTACATCACCACGCCGCCCTTCTTCCAAGAGGTGCTCGACAAATGGCAAAACGGAGAGCTCTATGATTGAGGTGCCCATCCATATTCTCCACGCCGACGGCATTTCCACCGCAGGCACCACCATTGCCGATGCAATGGAGACCTTCTACGGCGCACGCCAGGCCTTCTCCCTGCCCTCGCATTTCGACAGCAAGGGCCTTCAGCTGGGCATTATAAAAGATTTGACGCCAGAAGCAGACGAATCACGTGCCTTCACGCTGTTGCGCCGCCTCTGCAAACGCCTCCCCGCGCTGCCAGAAGGCACACGGCTCTACCTCGCCACCACCGTTGGTGCCATTGACCTGCTCGAACAGGCTCCGCTGGGAGACGAGCCCGACTGCAACAACCTCCTGCTCCAGGAGGCAAAACGCCTCACAGGGCTCAGCTGGGCGGTGCTGGTGGCCGCTGCATGCGCTTCGGGGCAGACCGCCACCGCCATGGCCATGCGCGCCCTGCGCCTTGGACATTGCAAACACGCCCTCGTCATCGGACTCGACATCACCTCCGAGTTTGTCACAGGCGGCTTCGCCTCCCTGCGCGCCTACTCGCCAACGGTTGCTCGTCCCTATGACCGCAACCGCGACGGTCTCGTCCTTGGCGAAGGAGCAGGCGCGCTTCTGCTCTCCGCCGAAGCCGCCACCTCCCTCGGCACACTGACCGCCGCCTACGAATCCTGCGATGCCTCCCATATCACCGCTCCCGACTTGAGCGGCATCCCGCTGGCAAACCTCATCAAGCGCACGCTCGCTGAACAGCAGCTCTCCCCGCAGGAGATCGCCGCCGTCATCGGCCACGGCACAGGCACCCTCCACAACGACGCCTCCGAGCTGGCCGCCATGAACCAGGTTTTCACTCACTCAGTTCCGCTTCTTTCCATCAAGGGCTTCATCGGCCACACCCTCGGTGCCACAGGCGTACTCCAAATCGTCTATGGGCTGGAGTTCATCAAGCGGCGGCTCCTCCCGCCACAGGCGGGATTGCTCTCCCCCGCAGAAGGCGCAGAGCACTTCGTCAGCGACAAGGCGCAGCCGCTCCGCAGCAACCGCATCCTCTCCGTCAACGTGGGCTTCGGCGGCCTGAACAGCACCATCATCGTGGAGGGATCCGACAAATGAAACACATCGCCACAGCCACCATCGACCTCACGGACGGCATAGCTTCATACGGCCTTGTCGGCGAGCCTCCTCACACCATCCCCTTTGCTTCCCTGCCAGAGCTTCGGCAAGCCATCTGCGATTCGCCTGAGTTCGTACAGGGTGACCTGGCCGACTTCCGACGCGCAGCCGACAATGTCCGCCTTGCGCAGTTGGGCACCCTCCTCTGCGCCTCCGCAGTCCCAAACTGGGACTCCGAAGATACCGCCCTCATCGGCCTCAACGGAGACGGCTGCGCCCACAACAACCGCCTCTTCTGGGACGACTTCACTACACATGGACGCGAGAGCGGACGCGCCACCCTCTTCGTCCCCACCCTCCCCTCCATCCCCGTCTGCGAAGCCGCCATCACCCTCTCCATCCACGGCCCCGTCCGCTACCTCAAAACCGAAACTGCCGCCCAGACCACCGAACTGCTGGTCGACATGTTCGCCTCCGACTCCCTCCTCCGCCAGATCATGACGGCAGAAATCACCATCAACAAAGCCATCGTCAACCTCTATCAACCCACCATATAGCGGGACACCAGCCCCCGCCCGCCGCAACAAGGGGGGGGCGCAAGCCCCTGCCCGCCGCAACAGGGGGGGGCACGGGGGCGCAAGCCCCCCGTCCTTTGCCTTCTGCCCACCATGGAGAAGCGCGGGCTCCGCCCCGCGC
>JAFTAC010000191.1 GCA_017458805.1 Victivallales bacterium
GATAGGCCCCACCTGGGCATATCGGGCTTTACTATTCCCAACGCGTTCTGAAGGAGTGCGCTGTCAGGACGACGCGAATAGTGTTGCTAGGTGCTATGCGCCTGGCACACCTGCTCCAGTGCGTTCTTTCAGCGTATCGCCCCAGTCGTTCCTCCCGTCGTCCTGATAGCGCGCTCCTTTAGAGCGCGCGCCCCGCTTTGGATGGCTTCCCCGCGCGAGGCGCGGGGAAGCCACCTGCGGCCCCCAAAAAAAGGAAAAGAAATGCCAACCACACCACTGGACAAGATTCGCAACATCAGCATCATCGCCCACATCGATGCAGGTAAGACCAGCACGACGGAGGGGTTCCTGTATTTCTCGGGCCTGACCCATCGGTACGGCAACATCGACGATGGCACCACTGTCATGGACTACCTGCCCGAGGAACGGCAGCGCGGCATCACCATCGTGGCCGCCGCCGCCACCATCCCCTGGAAGGGGTATGACTTCCACCTCATCGACACCCCTGGGCACATCGACTTCACAGCCGAAGTCGAGCGTTCGCTGCGCGTCATCGACGGGGCTGTCGTCATCTTCAGCGCGGTGGAGGGCGTGGAGGCGCAGAGCGAGAAGGTTTGGCGCCAGGCCGACACCTACTGCCTGCCCAAGATTGCCTTCATCAACAAGATGGACCGCGTCGGTGCCTCCTTCGAGCGCACCATCGCCCAGATAGACGAGAAGTTCGGCGATGTGGCACTGCCGATGCAGCTCCCCATTGGGCTTGAGAGCGGCTTCGAGGGGATGATTGACATCCTGACGGGCGAGACCATCCACTTTGGCGGTGCCGACAACTCCGAGCTTCTACGGGCACCCGTAGAGGGCGAGGCAAAGACGCTTTGGGAGTCCGCACGCAATGAGCTAATCGAGAAGGTTTCCAACCTCTCCGATGAACTGGCGGAGCTCTATCTGGCGGAGGAACCCATTCCTGATGAGCTTCTCAAGTCCGAGATACGTCGTTTGACGCAGGAACGCAAACTGGTGCCAGTCTTCATGGGCTCTGCCAAGAAGAACATGGGCATCCAGCCTCTGGCTGATGCGGTCATCGAATATCTGCCGTCCCCCATCGACTGCCCGCCCCGCAAGGCTTTCTTCACGAAGACGGACGAAGAGACGGAAATCAAGCCCAGCCCCAAGGGGGATTTCACAGGTTTCATCTTCAAGGTCAACGCCTCCAAGACGGCGGACCTCTTCTTCCTGCGCGTCTATTCGGGCATGCTCAAGACCAACGCAGTCGTCACCAACTCCCGCACAGGCGAAAAGGTGAGGGCGCGCCAGATCTACCAGGTCTATGCGAAATCCACTGAGCTGATTGAAGAGGCGCACACGGGGGACATCGTCGGCATCACGGGCCTCAAGGACTGCGGTATCGGCGACACCCTATGCGACACGCGTCAGCCCATCGCCTTCGACAGAATCACCTTCCCAGAGCCTGTCATCTCCATGGTTGTGGAACCCAAGTCCATAAAGGACAAGGACAAGTTGGACGAATCGCTTGCCATGCTCTGCCGAGAGGACCAGACCCTCCAGCAGTCCATCTCCGAGGAGACCCACCAGCGCATCCTCTCGGGCATGGGCGAGCTGCACCTGGAAATCAACATCAAGCGGCTGGTTGACGAGTTCAAGCTGGACATCCGCTGCGGCGAGCCGCGCGTCGCCTACCGCGAGACCATCAAGGCGCCAACTGTCGAGAAGGTTGTCTTCGACAAGGTGCTGGGGGACCTGCATCTCGCCACCGAGGTCGAAGTCGAGTTTGCTCCGATGGAGATGGGCGGCCAGATGTTCGACGTGAGCGTCGCCATGCGGGATCAGAACATGCCCCGCGCCATCATCCAGACGGCGGAGCGCACGCTGGTTGCCGCGCTTCACACGGGCGGTCTGAACGGCTACCCGCTCATCTACGTCTCTGCCAAGCTGAAATCCATCAAGTACTTGCCCGACTTGACAACGGAAGGTGCCGTGGCAGGTGCCGTCATGCAGGCTGTCAACCAGATGCTCACCAGAGTTGGCACCATCATCCTGGAGCCTCTGATGCACCTGGAAATCACGGCCCCCGAGGAGTCCGTTGGCGAAATCACGATGTACATGCAGCCGCGCCGTGCCATCATCCGCGACATCGCGAATGTGGGCAACGCCCGCAAGGTCATCTGTGAAGTGCCGCTTGCCGAGATGTTCGGCTTCGGCAAGGCCCTGCCACGCTTGACAGGCGGACGCGGCAGCTTCACCATGGAACCCTCTGGCTATCAGCAGAAGATTTAATGGTGTTGCAGAAGAGGCGGGCATTTGCCCTGGGGCGACCATGTGTGCGCTTCGCGCACACCCGTGAGGCTGGGGTGTCTCAGAAGAGGCGGGCATGAGCCCTGGGGCGACCATGTGTGCGCTTCGCGCACACCCGTGAGGCTGGGGTGTCGCAGAAGATGCGGGCATGAGCCCTGGGGCGACCATGTGTGCGCTTCGCGCACACCCGTGAGCCTGGGGTGTCGCAGAAGAGGCGGGCATGAGCCCTGTGGCGACCATGTGTGCGCTGCGCGCACACCCGTGAGGCTGGGGCGTCGCAGATAGGCACCATGTGTGCGCAGGCGCACACCCGTGAGCCGATTGTTATATTA
>JAFTAC010000192.1 GCA_017458805.1 Victivallales bacterium
CAGGACACCTCCATCCCCACGCTTGAGGAGCGCAGTGAACTGGACGACGAGGAGATTCTCTGGGAGCCGAAGAAGCACCGCCGCGCCATCGCCTACACGAATTTCTACTCCGAGGCGGTTGTGGATATGATGGTGGCCCTGTGCCGCCGCGCCAAGTCCATTGCGGGCGAGAACAAGCTGGTGGGCACCTACTACGGCTACACGATGACCTTGGCCGCCCACGGCAGCGCGCACATGCGCGCACACTATCTCCTGCGCAAGGTGCTGGATGCGAAGTGCATGGACTTCCTCATCTCGCCGCATCCCTACCGCCTCCGCAACATCGGCGACATCATGGGCGACATGAAGCCCTTCGCGACAATGGCGATGAACGGCATTGTCCCCGTCATCGAGGAGGATTCGCGCACCTTCAACGGCCCCTCGGGGATGGGCTACTTCCAGATGATCAACGAGGAGACCACGCTGGACGTGGTCCGCAGGAACATCGGCTTCATTCTATGCCGCAACAACCAGCCCTACTTCTATGCTCTCTCTCAGGGGACGGAGTTCGATTTCCCGCAGATGGCGAAGGACTTCGCCGTGGTGCATGCGGCGGGGCAGCACTGTCTTGAAAAGGGTGTGCGCCGCAACGCAAAAGTAGCGCTGGTGGTCAGCGAGGAGGCCATCAAGGCGATGCCCATGCTCAACCGCTGGGTGGCCTCTGGCGAATTGAGCCAGTCCTACGGGATGGACGGCAAGGTGACCTCCAAGCCCCGCTTCAATTCCGTCTTTACGGGCGAATCCTTCGACGAGAACTACATCCGCTTTGCCCGCAGCGGCGCCGCCGTCGATTACCTGCTGGCGGAGGATTTGGCGAAATACCCAGGCGACTACAAGCTCTATCTCTTCCTCAACTGCTTCAACTACGACCAGGCCTTGCTGGATGCGGTTGAGAGGCTGCGCCAGCGCGACTGCACTCTGCTTTGGGTCTATGTCCCTGGCTTCGCCTTCAACGACGCATGCGGCGTGGAGAGCATGAAGAAGCTGACGGGCTTCACCTTCGCGAAGGCGGACAAGCCAATCGTGCCTGAAGTCACGCTGGCTGACGGTCGCGCCATGGGCAACCGCACCCACCGCGTCGCCCCCATGTTCCATGTCGTTGACAAGGAGGTGGAGGTGCTGGGGCGCTACAAGGACGGAAAAGTCGGCCTGGCCACCAAGAAGACAGGCCAGGCGACCTCCGTCTTCTGCGGCGTGTGGCAGTTCGACGTGCCCTTCATCCAGGCGACAGCCGCCAAGGCGGGTGCGCATATCTACACCACCACCTCCGACCCAGTGGAGGCGAATGACGCTCTCTTCATGCTCCACGCCCGCTTCCCTGGCCAGAAGACCGTGAAGCTGCCGAGAAAGTGCGACGTCATCGACCTCTTCGAGAAGAAGCTGGTTGCTAAGGGAACAGACACATTCACCTTCGATGCCAATCTCCACGACACCCACCTCTTCTACTACGGCGACGATGCCGAAGAACTGTTGAAGACGCTGCAGAATACTCCACGGCAGAAATCCATGAACCGCGAAATCGAATACCAGAAAGTTATGACACGTCAGCTCGGCATGTACCTGAAGGAGAAGTTTGCTGGCAAGAAGGCCATCATCATCAAAGACCCCTTTTCCAAGGAAGACACACCCGCTTTTGTCGGCCTCACTGAAGGTATTGACGGCGCCCTCGTCATTGTTGACACTGTCTCACCAGAACCTCCAACGCCGAAGGGTAATGCCCCCGAAATGAAAATGATGGACCCGATGGAAACCTGGTACACCAAGAGAGTTCTTGAGAATCTGCTGAAGGGTAAGGATGCCGACCTTATCATCACCCTCATTGGCCTCCCCATTGGCGTTGCATGCACTGGTAAGGAGTTCAATGCCCCCTGCCTGAAGGGCAAGAAGGTTGTCTTCGCAGGTGGTAGCATCTATGAGCACGGACGCGCCTTACAGAATGGCTGCATCGCCGCTGCAGTTACCTATAAGCCCAATGCCGAATACGATGAGAAGCCCTTTCCGAAGGACGAGCAGGCCGCCTTTGACAAGCGCTTTCTTCTAATCACCTCCGAAAACTTCAAGGAAGTCATGCGTCAATACCCCACCGATGTTTTTCAGCATTAAGTCACTAGTCTTTTGGGGGGAATAGCAGGATGTGGTTGGGCGGAATGCATGTTTAAAGTGCCCCGAGTTGTGCTTTGCACCAGATAGGGTGTGGCGACGGCGTCCTCGCCGTCGGAGAACCGCGCACAAGTAGCAGGCTGTGCTTTGCGACCGATAGGGTGTGGCATTAGCCGAGTTGTCGTGCGCATTTTTCGACGGCGGGACGCCGTCGCCACACCCTTTCTGTTGCATTACATTTGCACTGTGGTTGTGCATGGCGACGGCGCCCGCGTTACCTCGCTATGGCGTTGCAGAAAATGGCGGACGGGTGTTTGCAAATGGGGTGGTTGGAGTTAGATTAAGTATCGCAAAAGAATACCCCCAATTAAAGCATAGTGGAGCGACTAAATGAAAAAACTGTTTTTGACATTGTTTTTGATGGCATTTGTGTTGTCTGCGCTGGATATTGACCTGAGCAAGTTCGGGGCAGTGCGCGGCTGCAAGGCGGTGTTTGAGGATGGTGTGCTGGTCATCACGGACATCAAGCGCGACCACTCCGTCACATACGAGAACCTGGACATCGACCCGCGAGAATACAATGTGGCGAAGGTGGTCTATTGCGCGGAGGGCTTTGAGGAGATTTCCAACGGAGAGCTTTTCTATGCCCCCACGGGCAAGGGGTTTGAAAATGGTCTTCAATGGCAGGTACGGGGACTTCGCGCGGACGGCAAATGGCGTGAGACCGAAATTCTGCTCTCAACCTCCGTGGCCAAGGAGGGCTGGGAGTCATGCGGAAAAGTCGCCAAGCTGCGCCTGGATCTGACCAATTCAGAAGGGAAGAGCATCAAGGTCCGCTCGCTGACTTTCTCCAAGGAGGAGGTGCGTGAAGGCGCGCAGACGTGGTACTGGGCGGTGGAGGGGGAGACCCCCAAGATGACGAAGCCCTACTTCCAGGGGCTGATGGTGCGCAGCCAGGAGGAGAACGACAAGCCGGAGGCTGGGAAAAACTACCCCGTGCGCCGCAGCTTCACCGTGAAGGGCGAGGTACAGGAGGCCTATTTGCAGTTCATGGGGGATGACATAGCCGTGGCCTTCATCAACGGCGTTACGATAGCCTCCAACAACAACTGGAAGGTGCCGACGGTCGTGGAGGTGACGGACAAGCTGGTGAAGGGCGAGAACATGCTTGCCTTCACCTACCGCAACGCCATTTCATACGGCGGCGTGCTTTGCGAACTCTATGTGCGGTTCACCAACGGGGAATCCATGCGCGTCAATTCGGATGAGCTTTTCCAGTGGGGATCGTCGATGGACGATGGCTGGAACAAAGTCGGTGCTTCATCCGATGGCTGGGCACCTGTGGTGACGCTTCCCGCCGCTCCCACCGCGCCATGGACGACAGTCCTTCCATACATCAACTACGACAACCCCGCCGAGCTTCTCTCCCTTGTCACGGACAAGCAGGAATATGCGCCTGGCGAAACCTGCCATGTCACTTTGCAGCTGCACGGGCGGATGCCTTTGAAAGCACCACTATTCGACGTGGTCATGCACAACGATACGAACCGCTATGAGTACAAGGAGCTGACGGGGGTCAAGCAAATGCTGGAGGCCGATGGCGGCGCGAGCTGGCAGTATGATCTGGAGTTCAAGATGCCCATTTATGCGCCCGGCGGCGACTACATGGTTGATTTCAGCACCCAGGAGTTCATGGTGAAAGGGGAGGGCGTCAAGGCGAAAATCCACTACAGCCAGAAGCCGCTTCCCGCAGAACGCACAGTGGCGGAGGTGCGCCAGATGGGGCCGAATGCCGTGATTCACGTCAACGGCAGGCCCTTCTACTCCATCGGCAGCAATGCGAACCTTCTAAAGGAGCTCTACGCCAACACGATAAGCGTCTCAAGCCACACCCTCTTCTGGACGGGCATCGACGAGTACTCCTTCGCAGGCATCGACAACGACGTGGAGCAGGCCCTGGCGGGCAAGCCCGACGCCTACCTCCTGATGGGGATGGAGCTCTATCCGCCCGCCGACTGGGCGGAGAAGTACCCCGATGACCTCTGTACGAGCTACGAGGGGGGACGCGGCCACTACAACCGCACGATGTACTCCAACAGCTCCAGACGTGCGCGCGAGGAGATGCAGAAGACCATCCGCGCCTACATCGACCACTGCGAGAACAGCCCCTACCGCGACCGAATCATCGGCTACCGCCTCCACGGCGGAACCACCATCGAGTGGCTGGGCTGGGGGCATTTCCACAAGAGCGAGCACTACGACTACTCGCCTGTGGCGCGCGAGTCCTTCAGGCGGTTCACGGCAAAGTACTACCCCTATCTGAAGGGCGAGCTCCCCACGCCCGAGCAGACCCTTGCCTTTGATGGCAATCTGCTGCTGGACAGCAAGAAGGATGCCCTGCGCATCGCCCACAACGATTTCATCTCCTTCGAGGAGGCGGACCTGCTGGCCACCCTCGCGCAGACGGCGAAGGAGGCCGTGAATGGCCGCAAGCTCGTCGGTGCCTACTATGGCTACACCTGCTTCCTGCCCATCCTTTCCCAAATACAGGAGACCGCCCACCTCTGCCTGAAGAAGCTGATGGAAACGAAAACGCTGGATTTCCTCATGTCCCCGCAAGACTATACCAGCCGCTATATCGGCGAGACCAGCGCGGACATG
>JAFTAC010000193.1 GCA_017458805.1 Victivallales bacterium
CCTTCCGGTCGGCCTCCGACCGGATGCGCTGGGCCTCGGACTTGCCCTCGGCCAGCAGCTTTTCGGAGTGGTTTTCACGCTCGGCGCGCATGCGGTCGAAGACCTTGGTGGTCACCATCTCGGGGAAGCCGATCTGGCGGAAGCCGATCTTGGTGACCTCGATGCCGAAGTCATCCATCGTCTTCTTCTTCACGTCATCCAGCATCGCCTTTTCGATGAGGTCCATCTTGCTCTCGCCGGTCTCGGTGTTGACCAGTTCAGAGAAGTTGTGCATCGGGATGATGCTGTTGCGGCTGTCGCGGACAGTGGCGTCCAGCTTCTCATCCACCTCTTCGGCGGACTTGAGGCGCTTCAGGAAGATGTCGGGCTTGCCGACCGTCCAGAGAACGTAGGTGGAGACGACAATCTGGTACTGGTCCTTGGTGGTCAGCTGCTCCAGATGGCCCTTGGTAAGCTCATAGCACTGGACACGCTTGTCGTATCTCCAGACTTGGTCGATGAAGGGCCACTTGAAATGGAGCCCAGGGCTGTAGGTGATGATTTCGCCGTCTGCGCCGACCTTCGCCTTGCCGAAGGTTTTGATGACGGCATATTCGGTCTCCTTGACCTGGAAAGACATCATGGCAACCATGAAAATCACAACGACTGCGCACGCAAGCGCCACGATGGGCCAGTGATGCTTGATGCCGCGTTCTTTAATTGCTTCACTCATGTTCCAAACTCCTGATATGTTAATTGTTTTGTTGTCCCGCTGCCTGGTCGCCGTCGTCATCCAGGTTCAAGTCAAGCAGACTGGCGTTGAGTTTCTTCTCCAGATTGAGGTTGAAGACCTCCTTCGCCGTATTGCCAGCCATGACGTACTTGCGCGTCTTCTTGCCGTCGTTCAGCATCACGTCCAGGAAGGAGTTGAGCTTGAAGATGTCGGGGGCTGCAAGATAGCCGCGCAGCTGGCTCTCGAAACGCTCGGCCTCCGCCTTGGAGACCTGCGTCTTGTTCTGCTTATAGGCGTTGGCCATGTTGAGCAAGGTCGTCGCCTCGCCCTGCACGGCCGGCGCACGGCCCGCCGCGTATGCCTCTGCCTTCAGAATCTGCTCTGCCTTCGCCTCGCGCGAGGCAACCACCTGGTCGTAGGCCGTGCCCACCACCACTGGGGGATGCAATCCCGCCAGACTGACGAATATCACCTCAATGCCCAGGTTCGCCTCTTTGGCGGCAGCCTGGATGCGCTGGCGCAGAAGCTCACCCGCCTCATGGCGCTGGGAACCAAGCACCTCGTGGAAGTCCGTGGAGGCCATGTAGCGCACGAACTCACGCGTCGCGAGGTTTTTCAGGGTCTTGTTCGGGTCGTTGTGGTTGTACGAATAGCTGTAAAGGTCGTTGACCTTGTAGTACAGCGGAATATGCGCTGCCAGAAGTCCGATGCTCAACGGTGCGGGACCGCTGTCGCCCTTGCGCTTCTCCACGTTTTCAATCTGTTTCATGGCGACGATGAAGGGCTTCTCCTCCTCGGCGTGCTGGCTCGACCAGAGGACGATGGATTCATCGTGCTCCTCTTTCTTCTTTTTCTTGGGGGCCTCGTGGCCGTGGCCGTCATCCACCACCTCTTCCTCTTCTTCCTCTTCGTGCTCCTCCTCATGCTCACCGATGGTGATGCTCTGGATGTGCTCCACGGGGAAGCGGTTCAACTGCTCAAAGGGGGCAGGAAGCTTGAAATAGAGGCCAGGCTTCAGCGGTTCGCGGGAGACGACGCTTCCGAAGCGCTCCATGATGCCGTTCTCCTCGGTGCTGACCACGACGATGCAGGTCTGGAGCCACAGGGCTATCGCCATGATGATGAGAAGCGGGATGACCGTCCGCTCCAGGAAGCGGTAGAACCAGACTTCGGAGACCTGGAAGCCGAACTGGTAGTCCAGCGAGGCCGCCACATTGCGCGCCACGCCGCCAGGCTCGGTGAACAGGGCCAGCAGACGGCTTTCGGGCAGGGGGCGTTCCTCCTCGCCAGGCATGCGCGGACGGTAGAATTCAATGACGAAACTCAAGATGAGCTCCACCGCCAAGATGAAGACGATGACCAGTGCGACCTTGGCAACCAAGATGTCCGCCACGTCGGCGGCCTTGCCAAAGAACTCCAGGAACAGTGCGATGCCGCCCGCCAGGAAGAGGAAGCCAGTGAAGAAGAGCCAGGCTCCAGCAGGACGCAGCCAGCGGCATCCGGCCTCGCGGCTCGCGCCAACGAAGAAACTGCCCGCTATCAGCACTGCGATGCAGCAGCAGACGGCCAAGATGGCCAGCGGCATCGGGTTCGGGGCCTTCGGGAAGACTTCAATCTTGCCCCAACCACGCCACACAATCAGGCAGAACAGCGATTCCACGATGCCCAGCAGGATGGTTGCAATCGGCACGCCGAACTTGGTGAACTGCTGATTGGCGCGTGTGGCAAGGCGTACCGCCTCGTCGCCGTCGGCGAAGAACTCCGTCTCGCCATGGGTCTTGCGGTACTCGGCGACGCCCGCCTCTTCAAGCGCCTGGTTTCGAGCGAAGGCGCAGCGCCAGGCACCAAGAATGCCCAGGAGTATCACGTTAAGCGCCGATACCAGCGTCGGGGTCATCACGGAACTGAATCCGTTGTTCTTTATGACGACGCCCACTGCAAAGAGCAGCGCGCCCGCCACCGAAATCGCCCAGCACAAATTGCGAGGGCGTGTGCTTGTGTCCTTGATCTGCATTTTTACTAAGCCTATATGTTAATTGAAATGATTACACACCATCCTCATAGATTATACTCTAAATTATACTAATTACAAGTTGGAATGGCTCAATTTGTGGCAATTCAGGCATTTTTGCCATAGAGAGGGACGGAGAGGATAGATGGACAAAGCTCAATTCCGCCCCATTCAACCTTGCTACAACTTCAATTTTTCCCGAAGGAGATTCTGGGGTCGATGGTGATGTAGGCGAAGTCGGAGAGGATGTTGCCAAGGAGGCCGAGAATGGCCGTGAGGGAAAGCACGCCCATGAAAACAGGATAGTCCCTGCCAACAATGGCCTCCAGGCTGAGCGTTCCCATGCCAGGTATCTCAAAGACACTCTCGATGATGACGGAACCAGCAAAAATCAGGGTCAGGACACCGCCGAAGCCCGTTGCCACGGGGATGAGCGCGTTGCGAAGGACATGCACCACCAGAACGCGGGCCGTGCCGGCGCCCTTTGCATAGACCGTCCGCACGTAGTCGCTGTTGATCTGCTCTAGAATGCTGTTCTTCATCAGCATCGTCAGCACGGCAAAACTGCCAACCATGTAGCAGAGAACTGGCAGGAACATGTGTTTCGCCGTATCGACCACCTTGCCCCAAGCAGAAAGGGAATCGTAGTCCATGGAGTGGACGCCCGTCGCGGGCAGGATGTCCCACAACTGCTCAACTGTCCCGCAGAAGGCCATCTTCAGCACCATCCCCAGCGCGAAGGCAGGGATGGAGTAGCCAATGAAAACCACTGCGCTGGAGGCCAAATCAAAGGCGCTGCCGTGCTTGAGCGCCTTCAGCAGACCAAGCGGAATGCAGACCAGATAGGTGAGCAGGAAGCCCGTCAGACCGAATATCAGCGACACGGGGAACCGCTCGCTGATGAGCTGCCAGGCGGTCTTGTTCGGGTACTTGTAGGAGTCCATCGCCATGCCGATGCGGTCTTTCCACAACCAATGCACATAGCGATGTAGGAATGGCTTGTCGAAGCCATAATAGCGGCGGATGGCTTCGCGCTGCTCAGCGGAGATGGCCTCCGCCCCCTCCGTGGCGGTCCCCGTCGATTCACCGC
>JAFTAC010000194.1 GCA_017458805.1 Victivallales bacterium
ATAGACTACTGGAACATTCAAAGTGTTGCCGAGCCATTCAGGATCGAGATGCCTGGACTGTCAAAGCCCATCATCGGAGAACTGGACATGGTCATCGCCGAAAAGACACCGTTTGACAGTGAGAACGACAAGGGATACGACACCATCGTGGACTTCAAGACTGCCGCTCGTATGTGGTCTGACGATAAGCCAGTCAAAGACTTGCAGGCCACAGTGTTCAGCTACGCATTTGAGCAGGTACATGGACGCAGACCATCGTTTCGCTTCGATGTCGTGACAAAGACGAAGACTCCTGCGGTCAAGCACCTCTACACAAGCAGAGATGATGACCACTATCTGCGATTGGAAAAAATGTTCACCACTGCGGACAAAGGCATACAGGCTGGAGTATTCTTGCCGAATGAATCCTCGTTTGCGTGTTCAGATTGTCCGTTTGCTGACCGCTGCTCAGGATGGCACTGCAATTCTCTGGGGTCACTTAAGGATAAGGAGATCGCAGCATGATTGGACTGATAGTTACGATAATAAGGTTCATTCTCGATGAGATTGAAAGATGCAAAGGAAACTAACGAAAAGGAGACAAATACAATGGGACTTTGCTTAGCCAACCCGACAGACAAGTTCGTTGACAGAGACGCGCTAGCCCTAGTACCCACACCAAATCCGACGCAGACATGGCGACCAGTGCCGCACATCGACGTTGTGGATGCCGTCGAAAACGCAATAGCCAATCGCGGAATGACCATAGAATCCGAGCGATTCGGTCTTGCACGTGACCAGCAGAAGATGTTCGGCGTCATCACTCTTGCCAAACAGAATAATCCTGAATGGACACGCTGCATCGGTATCCGCAACAGCCACGACCAGAGTTTCGCGGCTGGAATATGCTGTGGTGTTTCCGTCCTCGTCTGCTCCAATCTCTGCTTCGGTGGAGAGTTCGTGATAAAACGCAGACACACATCTGGCATCGACTTGGTGTCCATGGTCGAAGAGACGATTGAAGCGATGACCGACAGCTACATCTCGTTAGAGGAGCGTCTGTTGAAACTGCACGACGAACCAGTGAGCGAAGACAATGCAAGAATCTTCATCGTTAGGGCAGCCGAGTATGGTGCGATACCGTCATGCGACATCCTCTCGGTCTTCCATGAGTACCTTGAGCCGAAACACGATGAGTTCATGGAGCGTTCCCAGTGGTCGCTTCTCAATGCGTTCACGGAGATAGCCCACAAGTACAAACCAGCACGATTCGACATCTGCAATCGTAAGCTGACGCGCCTATTCGCGCTGGACGGACAGCCATCACTGACTTAACCGACAGTGCATTAACTAATAACAACAAAAACAAAGGAGATTCAAGAAATGGAAGATGAAGAAAAGACAACTGACGCGCCTGACAACGGCAACCGCACTAATGGAAGCACGACTGACCATCCCAAGAAGATAGTCTGCGAACCGATTCCAATTCCCATTCCACCAGACAGGCACGGATGGCTAATATCCGAGGGATGTCTGGCTGTTGCGCTGCTTTCGCTGGCAACTACAGTGATAACTTTGACGATGCTCAAGAAATGACAAACGCCAGTCCAGAAGCGCACTTGGCGCTTCTGGACATCTCAATTAGAAAGGAGAATCGAACAAATGGCCAAATACGATTGCAACAAAAAGAACGGTCTCGGACTTCAGGAGCGTATGCTTCTTATTGAGGATTACAGGACCGCAGGAGAGATTAGGCTATCAGACAGAAACCTTGAAGATGTCCAACGGCTGTGAGGTCGAACGCTACATTATCCCAGAAGAGGACAAGCAGAAGGTGCTGGATATGCTCTATCCTTTTGCTGGACAGCCATCTTTGGATGACGAATTGCTGGACATCCACACAGACAAAAACTTCAAGGTTCGCGACTACATCGTGACCAGAGAGGGCGATGGCAACTTTCTCGTCTCACCCTATTACGCGGAGAAAGGCGGCACGGTGCTGGACTGGATTAGACTGAAAGATGGTGACAACAATATCGACAAGGACGGTTTCATCATCGGCATAGGCACAATCCTCCGCTGACATATATTATCGACTAAAGAGATGCCCCAAGCAGGAGGCGTCTCTTTTTCACATCATGGCTGTGCTATCTCCTTCCAGCCGTCGATGCGCCCCCTTTGCGGAGTTGAAGTTGATGCCGATCATGCGGATGGGCAGCCCGCAGGACCGTTTGGATTGTCGTCCGTAATTGGAATTGATGCCCTGCTTTATGTTAAGGGCCATCTTTAAAATCTTAATAGCGTTCTAACTCCATCGGCACTGAATAAAACATTATATTTTCCTGAATCTTGTTTTAAATTTGAATCAAAATTTTTCATTAGATTTTCCATGAAATTAGGATCCATTGGATTCAATTGTATTTGGTTAATTCCAATTTTTGAAGGCTCCATTTTTTTAATTTTATTTATTTTAAACTTTTTTA
>JAFTAC010000195.1 GCA_017458805.1 Victivallales bacterium
AGAAAACGAAAGGAAGCAACGGCAGTTATGAACAAAGACAGTGAAGAATGGAATGCGAAAGAGTGGATGGAGTGCCTGACTCTCCGTGAGAAGGTCATGGCAGACTACCTGCGTCTTTTGCAAAAATACAACAGGCTGCCCGCCGTGGACATTCTTGTCGAGCGCGAACTGGCGAAAAAATACAGCGACCAGACGCTGGACGAGACCTTTGATGCGCTTGTTCCCCCTGCGAACTACATCATCCACGAATGGGACAAGGACGAACATCCCGAGGCTGTCGAAATGGGCGGCGACGAGGATGAGACGGCGGACGGCGAGGCCGAAAGCAAGGAAATACGCCTCGGCGAGACCTGCTATACAGGCATCACGGACATCATCAACAGCTGGGTAGAGTGCCTGAAGGTCAAGACGCCGCCCGTGGTCTCCAAGTTCAGCCTGGCGGTTCTGGAGGCCCTCTCGCAGGTTGGGTGCTATATCTTCTCTGCCACTAATTCCGCCCATGAGCAGCAGGATGCGCGGTCGGTCGCCCTGATTCAGCTTTCCATCAACAAATGCGTGCTCATCGAACAGTGCCTGATGTCGTTTCAGCGGGAGATGCAGGCGGTTCCCGAGCTTCTGGAACGTTTGCAGAACACAATTTCGCACCTGGAACTCCTGCGCAATCTGCTGAAGGAGTACCTCAGCGAGGTTCTGACCCCAGGGAACAAGAACTAGGTGGGTATGATGGCTGGCGTTCCGCAAGAATGGAAATTGACACAGGGGCAGGATGGCTGCGCGGTCATTGTTTTGAGCGGCGATTGGCTTTCCCCCAGCAAGCTCCCTGAAAGGATACTGGATGGGAAATATGGTGAAGTGCGCGTTGAAGGCGGTGGGGTCCAGGAATGGAACACCGCCTTGGCTGTTTTCCTGTTCAAGTTGTCGAAGGAGTGCAAGGAATGCTCCGCCAAGCTGGAGATGAAGGGCATCCCCGAGGGTGCGTCCAGGCTGGTGGCGCTTTCCATGGCGGCCCCGCCGAAGGATTTGCGCAAGTCGTACCGTTCGCCGCTTTTTATCGTGAGGTTGGGGGAGAATGCAAAAGAGTTCTATGACACCTGCATGGTGGGCGTGCAGTTTTTCGGCGAACTGCTGCTGAGTTTTTGGCATCTTCTGCGTGGCAAGGCCAGGATGCGCTGGGAAGATGTGTGGAACGAAATCATCAAGGCGGGCCCGAAAGCCCTGTTCATCGTCTGCCTGATTGGTTTTCTGATGGGGTTGATTCTGGCGTTCATCGGCTCGATTCCGCTGAAGTGGTTTCGTGCGGAGGTCTATGTGGCCAGCTTGATTGGCATCGGCATGCTTCGCCTGATGGCAGTGGTGATGACGGGCACGGTCATGGCGGGGCGCACGGGGGCGGCGTATGCCGCCGAACTGGGCACGATGCAGGTCAACGAGGAAATCGATGCACTGGAGAGCATGGGCATCTCCCCGATGGAGTACCTGGTGCTTCCGAGGGTCATCGCGCTGACGCTGATGATGCCCTTCCTATGCCTTTTCGCAGACATCATCGGCGTGCTGGGGGGGATGGTTGTCGGAGTCTTCTACATGGGGCTGAGTTCGCTTGAGTACTGGCAGCAGATGTCGGACACCACACGTGTCAACGACCTGCTTGTGGGGCTCTTCACAAGCCTTGTCTTTGCCGTGCTGATTGCCCTTTGCGGCTGCATACGCGGCATTCGGTGCGGGCGCAGTTCCGATTCGGTGGGTCAGGCGACCACGGCGGCGATGGTCAGCAGCCTCGTCTGCCTTGTCATCGCCACCGCCATCATCACGGTCATAACCGTCAATCTTAAAATCTGAGGCAGCTATGGAAACGACAAAACAGACTATTCCAGTGGCTGTCCGAAACCTGACGATGGCGTATGGCGGCACCCTGATTCAGCAGGATTTGACCTTCGATGTGGCACAGGGGGAGATTCTGGTGGTCATGGGCGAAAGCGGTTGCGGGAAGAGTACGCTTCTCAGGCATATCATCGGCTTGAACGCGCCAGCCTCAGGGCAGGTCCTGCGCAATGGAGTTGATTTGTGGAACTGCACCGAGGAGGAGCACGACAGAATCCTGCGCTCCTCGGGTATCCTCTACCAATCGGGGGCACTCTGGAGCTCCATGACGCTGGCGGAGAACGTGGCGCTGCCCTTGCGGCAGTTCACGGACTACCCAGAGGCCGCCATCAAGGAAATCAGCGAATACAAACTTTCCCTGGTGGGGCTGGCGGGGTGCGGCGAGCTCTATCCCTCCGAAATCAGCGGCGGAATGCGCAAACGCGCAGGTTTGGCGCGGGCGATGGCCCTGGACCCCAGCGTGCTCTTCTTCGACGAGCCTTCAGCGGGACTTGACCCCCTGAGCGCACGGCGACTGGACGAACTCATCCTAGAGCTGCGCGAATCCCTCGGTGCCACCGTCGTCATCATCACCCACGAACTTGCAAGCATCTTCACCATCGCCACCGATTCCATCTATCTGGACGCGGAGACGAAGCGCATGATTGCACGGGGCGACCCACGCAAGCTGCGTGAGGATTGCCCCTTGGAGAAGGTGCGAAACTTCTTGAACCGCAAGGGGTAGTGGTAGCAAGACCGTTACTGGCCTTGAATATGGAGTGGCAAGGGCGTCCGCCCTTGAATAACATTGGAAATATCGATATGAAACACAAAAAGAACGCATTTTACCTGGGCATTTTCGTATTGGGGGCACTGTTTGTGCTTGTCATACTGCTGCTGTCGGTTGGCGGGCAGAACATTTTCACCAAGCAGGTCAACTACACTTTGTACTTTGACAAGTCTGTCAAAGGGCTGAACATAGGGGCGCCTGTGATGTTCCGTGGCGTGCGCGTGGGGCAGGTTGAGGCGATTCAGTTCGCAAAGATGCAGAACAAGCGGCGTGGCATCTCGTGGCCCATCGAGGTGACCATCGCACTGGACCCCGCCTCCTTGGATGTCGGGAAAGGCAACGACTATTCAAGTTCCAGCTTCGTTGACAGCACTGCCCGAAACACGCTGCTTCTTTTCCATGGGCAGAGGCTGGTCAAGGAGTGGATGGAGACGATGGTGGTGGACCATTCGCTCTGCGCCTGGCTTCAGACACTGAGTCTTCTGACGGGGCAGCTCTACATCGAATTGGACTTTGCCTACGAGGAACCACCCACGAAAAACGAAATCAAACAGTTGAAGGAAGGTGTGATACCGAGCCGAAAATCTGCAATTGAACGCCTCGGCCAGACTTTGAAATCAAAGGACCGCATGGATGCCTTCAATATTGCCATCACGCAACTTAGCGAATTCGTCACAAGCGGACGTGCCCAACAGACGCTTGACAATATCTACACCGTCTCCGAGAACGCGAAGGATATTTCGTCGGATGCGAACAAGATTGTATCCGCCTTTACGAAGAACTCCGCGAAAACGGGCTTCTCGGTGTTGACGGTGCTTTCGCAGGCGAGCCAGGCGCTGTTGAATGCCAACCGCTTCCTGACGACGGTCAACGAATCAACACCTGAGCTGTTGGCTGGCGCAAAGAGTACGATTGCCACTGCGCAAGGAGCAATAGCCAATGCGAATGACACCATCACGAACGCCAACACCCGCATCACCGAGTTGAGCACCAAGGTCGATGCCGTGATTGCAAGCGTTAACCAGCTTTGCGAAAAGCTCAACACGGATGCCGACCTCGAAAAGGGTCCTGGCGCAAAGGTGCTCCAGGACCTTCACGAGCTGACAACTCAGATGCAGAAGACCTTTGCAGAGCTGGAGACCACTATCGTCAGCGTTCAGAACAGTCTGCGCCCAGAATCACAGGAGCGCATGGCCATCCAGAACTTCATGGAGCAGCTCAACCGCGCAGCCGCCTCCATCCGCACCATGGCCGACACCATCCAGCAGAACCCCGAATCCCTCCTCTGGGGAAATGGGAAGTAGCAAGTGGTGCGTAGCAAGGCCGTCCCCGGCCTTGTGCAGAAGGGTGCGTAGCAAGGCCGTCCCCGGCCTTGTGCAGAAGGGTGCGTAGCAAGGCCGTCCCCGGCCTTGTGCAGAAGGGTGCGTAGCAAGGCCGTCCCCGGCCTTTGGGAAGAGTAGCACGAGCTCCGTCTCGCGCGTGTCGTG
>JAFTAC010000196.1 GCA_017458805.1 Victivallales bacterium
AATTAGAAATAGTGTAGTGCGTTCTCCCCCTCCACTTTTGAATTGCTAATTGCTAATTTCAAATTGCTAATTCAATTAGCGCATCAGCCTGGCGATATTTTCCGCCAGGCGGACGGGGTAGTGGAGGCCTTCGTCATCGGTGTCGATGTTGTTGGCGTTGGTGGATGTGGCGGAGCACCAGCCGCAGCCAACGTGCACCATCTCCACGCGGTCAAACCAGAGCATCAGTTCGGCCTGGGTGGCAAGATGCCCCCAGCGGCGCGCCACCGTGATGGAGCCCCCTATTTTGCCGCGCAGGGAGCGGTCATGCGCCTCTGCAATCAGGCCAATCCTGTCCAGAACCGCCTTCAACTGCGCAGTCATGCTGCCGTAATAGACGGGGCTGGCAAGAATCAGGCCATCGCATTGCTCCAGTGTCGCCACCATCTCATTGACCTTGTCCTGGAAGACACAGGCTCCCGTCCTGAAGCAGGTCAGGCAGGCACGGCACATCTGGATGTGCATATTCTCCAGGAAATAGCGTTCGAACTCGACACCTGGCAGCTGCTCTGCCATAGCCGCCTGGAAGATGTCCAGCATCTTCTCCGTGTTTCCGTTTTTGCGCGGGCTGCCTCCCAAAAGCATAAACTTCGCCATAAATGCCTCTCTAGATTTCGTCTCTCATTGATTTGATGTCAATCCAGCGCCTTTCCTTTGCGGCACGGTAGATCTCCTGCTGCACCAACATAGCCTGCAGGCCATCGAAACTGTTGTCCTCGGTTGCCTTGCCCGTCACGAATTCGGCAAAGTTCAGCATCTGGTTGACAAAACGTGTCGATGGGCATGAAAACTCCCATGTCGTACCGTTCTCCCGTGTCCAAAGGGTAACCTTCTGGATGCCGCCGTTCTCCCAGGGTGTACGCAAATCAGCGACAACACTCCCCTTTGTGCCGAAAATCTCAAAGGATTCAGACGAATTCAGCCCGCGACGATGCCGCCACGAGTTGCGCAGCAGACCAATCGTCCCATTCTCAAAGGCAAATGTGACCAGCGCATCGTCATCCACGTTCTTGTACGGAGAATCTGGTGCGGGGATCATCGCTGCGGAAACTGAGGTGATTTCGCCCATGATAATACGCATAATGTCAATCCAATGCACGGCGGAGTCCGCGATGATGCCGCCGCCGCTCACATCGGGGTTCGTGCGCCAGTCCTTGTAGAGTCCGCTTCCATTGTCCCAATACTGCGTCATCGTGCAGCTCATAATGTCGCCAATGGCCCCGCTCTTGACCAGTTCGCGGATTTTCAACCATGCGGGGGCAAAGCGCGACTGAAAGCCAAGCGTCAAGGTGCGGTTGTTCCTCTTCGCGGCGGCAATCATCTTCTTGCACTCGTCGATAGTCATGGCCATCGGCTTCTCGCAGAAGGTGTGAAAGCCGGCATCCAGCGAGTCAATCGTGGGTCCGCAGTGGGCTGCGGTCGGCGTGGTGATGACGACTGCGTCAATTGGCGCTTTCTCCAACATCTCGCGATAGTCCGTGTAAACCTCCTCCGCATGAAACTTCTGCTTGAAAAGCTCCGCCTTGGCAATGTCAATGTCGCACACTGCAGTGACTTTGAACACATCAGGGATGCGCAAAATCGCATCGCCATGCGCCTTGTTGAAAATCGTCGAGCACCCGATTGCCCCGATACGTATGGTTTTGTCCATATCCTGTTTCCTTATCTAAATCACATCCATGAAGACAAACTGAAAACATGAGTGCAATCACACGCACGTTTTTCAAAGAAGGTAATTGCAAAAGACTATACTATAGCCTACATCAGCATTTTTACAAAGCCCCGCCCCCTTTTTTTGGGATTTCTCCTTTCCGCCGTATCCTCCCCCCATTGGCCTGAATGCGCCATCTCCTAATGGGCATTGAGGTCAATCCGCCACCTGGTGTACAGCAGTGATGTGTTTTCGCCAGGGGCACACTGCTGATAGTAAACAGTGAAGATGTCGCCACCAGGCAGCTCGATGGAACATGGATAGCCCAGGTCGAGCGTGGGGCCGTCGTCCCGCAGGATGATCTCCTTGCTCCAGGTCTTGCCGAAGTCCGACGATACAATGGCGCGTTCGCCAAATGGCTCCTTGCGGTAGCCATACGTGCAGACCAGCTTGCCCGACGAGTGCAGCAGAAGGTGCGGCGGAGAGCCCGCGACATGCGGGTCTGTCGCCTTCTCCCAGGTGCGCCCGCCGTCAGTGGATTTCGTGAAGAGGATGCTGAAGGGCTTCTGGTAGCGGATGGCTCCGAAGATGGTGCCGTCAGGAAGTTCGACGGCGTGCGGCTCGTGTACATCGTCGTTGTCGTAGCCATCGGGCAGCGGCACCGGCGCGGAGCACTCCCACGTCTTCCCCTCGTCATTGGAACGCGCGCAGACGATGGGCGGATTGTGCAGATGCATCGTGCCGCCGTCGTTGAAGTGCCACTGCTTGCCGAGATAGAGCCACGTGCCGTCCTTGAGGACGATGAAACCAT
>JAFTAC010000197.1 GCA_017458805.1 Victivallales bacterium
CGTCAAGCTCTTCGCCACCAATTTGACGGGCAAGACTTTGGAAGGGGAGATTCAACTGGATGGCGGCAAGTCCATAAAGGCCAGGTTCCTGCCAGGCAAAATAAACAAGATAGTCGTGCCCCTTGCCAAAAGTATGCAGGTCGTCTGTAATGGCATGACCTATCCCGTTCCTGTCCAGGGGAGTACCATCTGCGTGAAGCGTGTCAAGTCGAAGCCTGTGCTGGACGGCACGGGGGACTGGCTGGCTGGGCTCCCGCGTGGCGAGCTCCGCTACCCCGACGACATCTACCCGAAGGAGGCCCTGCACCCCGAACGCTGCTATTTCAAGACCTCCTTCAACCCCAATGGCCACAACTTCGCCGTCGATTACTGGCTGGGCTATGATGACGAATACTTCTACCTGGCCGCGAAAGCGGATGACCCGCACCACGTCCAGACGGCCTTCGGCAACTTCCTCTGGCGGGGTGACAGCCTCCAGTGGGCTTTTGCGACGACCGACACCATCCCCAAGGCGGTGCTGCCCAAGGGGACGAACGACAAGAGCGGCGTCACACCCTTCAATTACGGGCTGGCGTTGACGAAGGACGGCACGGAGTGTTTCCGCTACCTTGGCGCGGCTGGCCCGAGGCACTTCCCCTGCAAGGTGACGCGCACGGGCAACGAGACCTTCTACGAGGTCGCCATCCCCTGGACGGAGCTTGAGTACACGCCTGCCAGCGGCAAGCGCATCGCCTTCAGCTTCATTGTCTTCGACCGCAACTCCGAAGCAGAAGTTTCCGCCCCCTACTACATCGGCTTGACGCGCGGTATTGCGGGCGGGCAGGACGCCAGCCTTTACAAAGTCATTGTCTTCGAGGATTAACGAATATGAACGCCAGAACAAGCAAAAACGCGATGAATCTGTCGGAAAGCCTGGAGGATTACCTTGAGGCTATCGCTGAACTTATTGCTGTCGAGGGACATGCGCACACAAAGGACATTGCGGAGAAACTTAATGTCAAGATGCCGTCGGTGACGGGTGCTATTCGCCAGCTGAAGGCTCTTAACTACATCATCTACAACAGCCACTGCCCCGTGATGCTGACTGCGGAGGGGAAGGCCATTGCAGAGGACGTGATGCATCGCCACAAGGTGCTGAAGGAGTTCTTTGCAGAAGTGCTGGGACTGCCTGTCGCGAAGGCCTCTGATGCGGCATGCCACATCGAGCACGTCGTCGATGGGGACGCCATCCGCCGTTTCGTGATTTTCTCGGAGGCGATTGAACACCGCAGCGATGCGGAAAAACTGCGCACCTACCTTTCCGAGGCGATGTCCAACCTGGAGACTACAGGGGAGGTGGAACTGGCTGTGCTGTCGGAGTTCAAGGTGGGCGACACCTTGGAAGTGAAGCGCTTCGGGCGAAACTTGAGCGACACGGCGAAAATCGGCGTCTCCATTGGAGACCGCCTGACCATCGAAGGCGTTTCGCTGGACAAGACCTCCCTGCGACTCTCCCGTGGAGGCGTTCCGATGGAACTTCCCATTAGCATCGCAGAAAACATCTGGGTTACGCCTGTTCAATAGCATTTTGGAGGAAATAAATAATGACCTCATTCGGTTTCAACGTTCTGGATTTTGGTGCGAAGGGCGACGGACTGACCGACGACACCCAGGCGATTCAAAGTGCCATCGACTATTGTGCAAAGCGTGGCGGAGGGCGCATTTGCTTTCCCTACACGCCGCGGGGCTACCGCATCGCATCCCCCGCACAGGAGGCATACAACGGACGACCTGTGCGTGCGCA
>JAFTAC010000198.1 GCA_017458805.1 Victivallales bacterium
GCGCGCTGCGCGCAAGGAATGGCTGTCGAAGCTGGAGTTTTTCGACGCCTATTGCAGCCTTTTCATTGACAACAACAGCGAGGAGTTTGAAATTGCCACCGCTTCGCCAGACAAGCTGCTGGTCGAGATGGACCGCAACGGCGTCAGCCGCGCCGTGGTTTACCATGCGAACACGGGCATGGTGGGCGCAGCATACGCCAACAACGAGTTGGCGGAGGGCATCAAGGCATATTCAGACCGCTTGACGGGCATTTGGAGCATCCTGCCCGAACAGTGCCCCGAGCTGCCTGACGCGGAGCACCTCTTTGTCGCGATGAAGAAGAACAACATCGGGGCCTTGACCTTGTATCCGACATGGCACCGCTGGATACCGAACAAGCTGACCATCGGTCGCCTGATGGAGGCCGTCACCGAGCGGAAGGTGCCCGTCTATCTGCCGCTTGGCAATGGTGAAGGCGGATGGAAGTGGGTCTATGAGTTTATGAAGGAGTTCCCGAAGGCCACCACCATCGTGGCGACGCTGGGACTATGGGGATCCGACCGCAATCTGCGCGCCCTGCTTGAGAACTACCCGAATCTCCATGCGGAGATGAGCCAGTACTGGGTGCCCGAGGGCATCACGGACCTGGCGAAAATCTACGGGGCGGACAGGCTGCTCTACGGCAGCGCCATGCCGAGAATGGGCTTTGGCAGCACGATGCTCAGCATCGTCAATCTCCAGCTCCCCGAAGGGGATATCGAGAAGATAGCCTCTGGCAATATCAAGCGCCTGCTGGCGTGGAACTAACAAGGAGGTCACGACATGGTTACATCTGTTTGGAACAAGCCTGGCACCATCGCCAACGCCTTCTGGGAAAGAGGCTGGGACTTCGAGGCCCCCGAGACCGCTCCGCTGCCCGTCTATGACATGCACGGGCACATGGGCACCCACAACGCCATCTACTTCGCGCGCTGCGACGCGCCTGAAATGGTGCAGCACCTCAAGCGCAGCGGCATCAGGCGGCTGGTCTTCTCGCACCACCACGCCCTGTGGGGCGAGTTCCGCAACGCGCAGGTGCGCGACATCTGCAGCCAGTTCCCCGACATCCTGCGCTTCTACGTGGCCATCAACCCGCATCGCCCGCAGTACATCGAGGAAGACCTGAAGCGGTACGACGAGTTCAAACCATACGTGGTCGGCCTCAAGATTCTGGCGGGCTACCATAAGGTTGTGGTGACGGACAAGCGCTACGAGAAGGCGATGGAGTTCGCCGCCGAGCGCAAGCTGCCCGTCCTCTTCCACACCTGGATTGGCTGCCCCTTCAACGGCCTCGACCCGATGACGGAGCTCTGCAAGCGCTATCCTACCGTGACCTTCTTCATCGGCCACTCCTTCTCCAACTGGCAGGCCGCCAAGAAACTGGCAGACCAGACGGAGAACACCTACTTTGAACTGACCTCCCTCCCTGGCCAGTACGGCATGATTGAGCACCTCGTGCAGGAAGTCGGCTCCAAACGCATCATCTTCGGCACTGACATGCCCTGGTTTGACGAGTTCCAGCACATCGGCGGCATCCTGTCAGCCGACATCTCCGACGAGGCCAAGAAGGACATCCTCTGCGGCAACGTCGAACGCCTATTGGGAAAAGATTGGTAGAACTGTCCTGTGCCCGAAGCGCAAGCTTTGGGGCTCTGTTCTGTGCCCGAAGCTCAAGCTTCGGGATTAAAGAGAAAAGTACCATGAACTACGCACGTGAAGCAATAAGCAGAATAGCGGGCTATGTACCTGGGGAGCAGCCCCAGGGGCAGCCGCTGATTAAACTGAACACGAACGAGAACCCCTATCCGCCGTCGCCCAAGGTGGCGGAGGCTTTGCGGGAGTTCGACTGGCAGCGTCTGCGCCTCTACTCCGAGCCCAGCGCGAAGATGGTGCGCGAGGCGGCGGCGGGCGTCTATGGCGTCAAGCCAGGGCAGATCATCTGCGGCAACGGCTCCGACGACCTGCTGACGATTGCCCTGCGCACATTTGTTGGCGAGGGGGAGAAGCTGGCCTACACGGAGCCTAGCTACTCGCTCTACCCCGTGCTGGCGGATTTGCAGGGGGCTGTGCGGCAGCCTGTTGCGCTAAACGACTCCTTCGACTTGGAGCAGGATGCCTGGAAGCAGGCGACAGACGCTAAGCTCTTCATCTTCGCGCGCCCCAACGCCCCCACAGGCACCAACCTGGACAAGGCGGCGGTACGCGCCATCTGCGAGAACTTCAAGGGTGTCGTGTGGATTGATGAAGCATACGTGGATTTCTCTGGCGACAACTGCCTCTCGCTCATCGACGAATACCCCAACGTGGTGGTGTCCCGCACCTTCTCCAAGAGCTTCTCGCTGGCGGGGTTGCGCATGGGCATGGCCTTTGCGAACGAGGCCCTCATCTACGAGATGAACAAGGTCAAGGACTCCTACAACGTGGATATGATTTCGCAGATTGTGGCAACGGCTGCGCTGAACGACATGCCCTATATGCAGGCGAACGCCGCCCGCATCCGCGACACCCGCGACTGGCTGGCCGCCGAGCTGGCAAAAATCGGCTGCAAGGTACTTCCTTCCAGCACGAATTTTCTTTTCGTCGAGACGAAGCGTCCCGCCGCCAAGGTCTTCCAGGAGCTGAAGGAGGCGCGCTACCTGGTGCGCTACTTCAACTTGCCACGCATCTCGCAGTACATCCGCATCACCATCGGCAAGCGGGAGGACATGGAGGGCTTCCTGAAGACCATCACCGCCATCGACGCCAAGGGGTAGCCTGCCCGTCTCGGGCTGGTACGAACGACGGGAGGGCACCGCCCCCCGAACCCCCTGCCAATTTGCAAATACCTTCAGAGCAAGAACAACCATGACCGAAGAAACACCCAAAGAGGGCAAGCCCGCGCCTGCAACAGGCTTCAAGCACTTTTGCCGTTCCTGCTGTTATACGGCGAACGGGCTGCGTGAGGCATGCAAGGAGTCTGCGTTCCGCCAGGAGCTGCTGCTGGGCGTGGTGCTTCTTCCGCTTTCGTGGCTGTTGCATTTTCCGCCGATGGTCTCGGTCTTCCTGGACTGCCTATGGCTGTTCCTGCTGGTGACGGAGCTGCTCAACACAGCCATCGAGGCCATCGTCGATCTGGCATCGCCAGGCTACCATGAGCTGGCAAAGCGCTCCAAGGATTTGGCCAGCGCTGCCGTAGGGCTTGCCATCGCCATCAATGTCTTCGCCTGGGGCGCGGCAGTGGTGGTGTATCTGTTGCCAGGAAAATGACTTTTTTAGGGACGGAGGGGACGAAAGGGACGGAGAGACAAGAGTTACAAGATTTTAAGATAAAAAACAACCAACAAACGAGGTAACAAGCAATGCGCAAAGGTATCTACTACCCCATGCTTCCAGGGACGACTCCCGAGGAAAAGTTCGCGGCTGCGGCCAAATACAGCTTCCAGTGCGTGGAGATTCCGACCTTGACGACGGACAGCGACCGTAAGCTCTACAAGGACGCTGCGAAGGCCGCAGGAATTCAGATCCCCAGCGTGATGAATCAGCTTCACTGGCAGTGCCCCCTCTCCGACCCTAGCGCGGAGGTTCGTGCAAAGTCAGTTGAAGGGATGTTCCACTCGCTTGAGACGGCGCGGGTCTGCGGAGCCGACACCGTGCTGCTGGTTCCCGCCGTCGTGACGCCGAATGTCCCCTACGAGCGCGCCTGGGAGGTCTCCCAGAACGAAATCGACAAGCTGCTCCCCGCCTACGAGGAGAACAAAATCTACATCGCCATCGAGAACGTCGGCAACCGCTTCCTCCTCAGCCCCACTGACTTCGTGGATTACATTGATGAGTTCGACTCGCGCTGGGTGGCGGGATACTTCGACGTCGGCAACATCGTGAAGACGGGCTTCCCCGAGCAGTGGATCACCACTATCGGCAGCCGCCTCAAGAAAATCCACGTCAAGGGCTTCGACCTGAAGCGGATGGTCTTCTGTTCGCTGTTGGAAGAGGGCTGCTCCATCGACTGGAAGGCGGTCATGTACGCCCTGCGCGCCGTCGGCTACGACGATGTGATGACGGGCGAGCTCAAGGGGCTGGGCGACACCCCCGACGAGTGCATGACCAACATCTCCACCGACATGGACAAGATTTTCGCTCTAGTCAAATAAGGAGCCTCTATGCAAGTCAGCGACAATGGCGGATACTGCGGCGTCATCGAGGATTGCCGCATCGTGAGGATGCCTGATGGAAAGTCGGTCTTCAAGGTCTATTACGTGAGCATCGTCGGGCGGGACAACCCGACGCGCTACGAGTGGGCGCACAACCCGCTTTCCAAGGACGACTATGAGGAGGCCCTCAAGGCAGCTGGCCATGAGGGCATTGGCTTCGTGACCGCCTTCCCGCACATCTCCAAGGTCTTCCGCTATATGCCGAAGGCCGAAATCATCCTGACGCTCAAGGCGTTTGAGACGCAGACGGGCAAGCCCATCAACCTCGACCGAGGCGAGGGCTTCATGGAGTTCGCGTGTCTCGCCGAGGCGGTCATCGCCAACGATGAATACCGCGCCTGGGGCGAGGCTGACACCGTCGAAGAGTACCTTGAGGCGCGTTGCTCTTGCTTCGGCAAGGAGCTGCCCATCCGCGCCAAGAACAAGTTGAAGACGTATTGGGAAGCGTAGAAATGCGATTCAGACCCTGCATAGATCTGCATAATGGCAAGGTGAAGCAAATCGTCGGTTCCTCGCTGCAGGACAGCGGGGAGGCGGTGACGAACTTCGTCTCCGAGCAGCCGCCCGCCTACTATGCGGAGCTCTACTACAAGGACAATCTGCCTGGGGGGCACGTCATCATGTTGGGGCCAAACAATGAGGAGGCGGCGCGGGAGGCGCTTGCGTGCCATCCAGGTCATCTCCAGGTGGGTGGCGGCATCAACCCCTCCAACGCCTCTGGCTGGATTGAAGCTGGCGCTGGCAAGGTCATCGTAACCTCCTATCTGATAACGGCTGGCGAGGTGGATATGGATAAGGTGAAGGCGATGGCAGATGCCGTCTCGCAGGAGAAACTGGTCATCGACCTGAGCTGCCTGCCTGTCGATGGGGAATATCATGTGACCTGCAACCGCTGGCAGACCATCTGCGCCATGGTCCTCTCGCCAGAGACACTGGAAAAGCTTTCAGAGTACTGCGCGGAGTACCTCGTCCATGCCGTTCAACTGGAGGGGAAACAGGGTGGCATCGACCGTCAGCTTGTGGAGCTTCTTGGCAAATGGTCGCCCGTGCCTGTCACCTACGCAGGCGGCATCCGCTCCATGTCGGACATCCAGGCCATCGGTCAAAGCGGCAACTGGAAAGTCGATTTTACTGTCGGCAGCGCTCTGGACATCTTCGGCGGCACCATGAGCTACGCTGAGCTTGCCGCACACGGCGAGTGGAGGTAGCCAGCCCGTTTTTATAAAAGGGCTGGTCATCATAAATCACGAGACATGCAGCGTTTTGAATCCATGGATTTTAGACTAATCGTATTGACAGCGCTGGTGCTTGCAAGCGTTTACGGCGGTGAGTTCATCGAGCCAAATCCAGAGTTCCTGCGCTCCTTCTGGAAGACCCTGCTCGTCGAAGAAGAGATGCCGCCTGCCCCGCCACATTCAAGTGAACAACCAGGCGATGCATCGCTGCCTGAGCAATTCGTGCGTCCAACGTACGTTGCTCCACACCCGTCGCTTTTGTTTGGGGGAGCTATGGCCTTGGCTGCGGTGACTGGTCTCTTTGCCGCCGCAGAGCTTCTGCTACTGTTCCACGAGCTGTTTTTTCGTCTTCGACTGAAAAGCGCTCTTGACAGCGGTGATTACCCTAAGATTCTCGGACTGCTCCAACACCATCTTTGCAAGCCACCTGGCACGTCGCTGAACCAGCTTGCCGCCAGCATTGCGGATGCCAAACTGGCGGACCAGATTCGAGCACTGGAGGTGGAAAAATACGCACCGTCAAATCAGCTCAGGAAGCTTTAGGTTTATTTTTTGTCACTCATATATGACAAAACCTGCTCTTTGCTTAGCGAGTATAGTTCCCGCATCTTTTGAAAAATGACATCCTCTGGCAGCTTCATGGAAAGCATCACTTCAAGCGCTCCCATAATTGCGCCATTTCTTTCACCCTCCTGCCGCCCAGCCAGGAGACCCTCCTGCCGCCCAGCCAGGAGACCCTCCTGCCGCCCAGCCAGGA